>CACYCG010000143.1 GCA_902772855.1 uncultured Ruminococcus sp. | reverse complement strand
CCCCCCGCCGCTTTCACGGCAGGGGGGTTATATTTCGACGCCTCAGCTAAACAGGCGCACAAGGTCTATCACGATATAGACCACATAACAAACTTCCGCCAGAACGGCCAGCGCAATAATGAGCAGAGCGCCCGCCACCAACAGCGTGATCCCCAGACAGATCCACCCGGCAAGCCCGTCGCAGAAAAACCGTTTGCGCCTGCCCTTGCTGGTCACCCACAGGCGCACAACAGACGAAACGCTGCTCACTCCGAACACTGCCCCCAGTGCCTGGTCGCCGTCCAGCCCGAAAATCGGCAGCAGATTATACAGCGCCAGCTCCACGCTGATGGCGGCGGAAAACAGGAAGGTGTCGGCAGCGCTGCCGTGCAGAAACCGGGACAGCAGCAGGAAAACGCCCGCTGTGAGAACGTTCATTTCGATCCCGCCCATCGAAAACTGGATCAGATCCCGGGTGCCGGGCGGCTGACGCCGGTTGAGCGGCTCCGGCGCATAGGACACATAGGCCCCCACCGGCAGCACCACTAACAGCAGGATGCCGATGGTCCTCACCCGCTGCCCGCAGGCGATCCCGGTGATGATATGCCCCAGCTCATGCATCAGAAGCGTCACCGTCACCAGAATAAGATACAGCCAGAAATCCATTTTTTCCAAGGAAATCCGGGCGCCATACAGGGGCGCAAAAAGGGTCATGCTCAGCCCGAGCAGGAAGATGAACACCGAGCCCACGGGCAGCACCCGGCTGATCCTCCGGCACAGCCCCCGCAGCCGCCACACCTTTCCTCCGATGGGGAGCAGGGTCAGCCCGTACTGCTTTCCCCCAAAATGAACGTAGCGGGAGGTCTGGATGATCTTTTCCTCTTTCAGGATGGGGATGACCTCTTTTCCACGGTCCGGCAGCCGCAGCGGACGGGTGCCGTCGGCATGGGTCAGGGCCACAAACACCTCCCGGTCCACTTCGTAAATGTCCCCGTCCTCATTTTCCACTAAGTAATGCTTTTTCCCCTTCGGGCTGAACTGCCGCACCGACAGCAGCACTTCTTCTCTCAGCATCGGATACATCCAATCCCCCCTCCCGCCAACAGCGGCGTTTTTGTCCTTTCCGGGGGGATCCGCCCGGGGCCTCAGTCCAGCCCAATCCAGGACCTGATCTTTCCTTTAATGGATTCGTAGATTTCCCCCATTTTCGCTTTGCCCTCATCGGAGCGCAGATAATCCGTCACCGCCCGCAGCGCCTCTGAGGTCAGGCTGTTGGTGCGGCAGGTGACACGCCCATCCCCCGGGTCTAACTGTGTCAGGCGCAGGGTGAGATGGGTGTTTTTCAATTCGTAGGTATATTCCGCTTTCAGAATGACCGTGGTCCCCTGCACCTCCACGTTGGTGCTGCTGTCATAAATCTTTTGCAGCAGCCGGTGCAGCAGGTCATCGGAAATTTTCCATTCCCCGATCTGTGCATGGGACAGCCGGGCATACACCGTGCTGGTGTCGGAGTCGATATCAAGGCTGAGGTCGGTTTTTACGGCAAATTCAAAATGCTGCGTGTACACATGGGCATACACCTCCGCCGGGGCCCCCTCATGGAAATACACCCGCAGCTTGTCCACGCCCCGCTTGTCCGGGCGCTTTTCGGAACAGTATTTGGCATTGAGGTAGGTGTTCAGCTCCGCCTCGTCCACCTCAAATTCCTTCCCGAACAAAGCCCCCTTCAGCAGCGTTTGCAGGAAGGTGTCTTCATGCTCCACGATGGTATATTTTTCCTGCATGGTATCTGTCAGCGCCAGCGAGGCGATCCTTCCCACGATGAGGCCCGCCGTCAGTAGCAGCACAAGAAACACCGCCAACACTCCCAGCAAAACCCTGCTTCTTTTTTTCAGTGCCATTTCCGTTCCCCCGTTTCTCCGTTCTTCGTCATCAAAGGGTCAGGATCCCTTTAGCTCGGCGATGGTCACGCCGGAATCTCCCTCTCCGTACACCCCCAGCCGGAAGCTGCGCACCATCGGGTGTTTCTTCAGATGGGCCTGTATCTCCCGGCGCAGCACGCCGGTGCCTTTTCCGTGAATGATCGTGACCTGATGCAGCCCCTGCATCAGCGCCGCATCGAGCGCCTTGTCCACTTCTAAAATGGCGTCCATCGCCGTTTGTCCCCGCACGTCCACCTCCGAGGCCGCCCGATGCTCTTCACTGCGGACCGTCCGCACCGCCGAGCGGGGAGGCGGGGTCTTTTTCGGCTCCAGCAGCCGCAGAGAAGCCACCGGCACCCTGCTTTTCATCAATCCGGCCTGCACCAGCACCGTGCCCTTTCTCACTTCTTCCACCACCGCTTCTTTGTTCAGGTCCACGATCAGCACCCGGTCGCCGGGCTTCAGCGGCCGGGGCAGAACGTAATCGTCCTGCTGCGGCAGGTCCACCGGGTCGGCTTCGTTTTCCATGCTGCGGATGGCCGCCCGCAGACCGGCCCGCTGTGCGGCGGTCACTTCCTTTTGTTTTTTAAGCGCTTCCAGCTCATCGAGCAGGCTGTACACCTGCGTGCGGGCTTTGGCGATGATGTCCTGTGCCTGACGCCGGGCGTCCTCCAGGGCGGCCGCCTGTTCCTCCCGGTTTTTCTGCGCCTGCTCCCTGGCCTCTTCCTCCTGTTCCCGCAGCGTGCGGTTCAGGCGCTCGGCTTCCTGCTGCTCCTGCTCCAGACGACTGCGGGTCTCCTCCAATTGGGAAACCACCTGTTCAAACCGGCTGTCCTCCCCGCTCACCAGCTCGGAGGCCCGGTCTACGATCTCCTGCGGCATTCCCAGCCGCCGGGAGATGGCAAAGGCGTTGGATCTTCCCGGCATTCCGATGAGCAGCCGGTAGGTCGGGCGCAGGGTGTTGACGTCGAATTCGCAGCAGGCGTTTTCCACCCCGTCCGTTTCCAGCGCATAGCTTTTCAGCTCCGCATAATGGGTGGTAGCGGCGAGCCGCCCTCCCTGCCGGCGAAGCTGCTCTAAAATGGAGCGGGCCAGCGCCGCCCCTTCCACCGGGTCGGTCCCGGCGCCGAGTTCGTCGATAAGCACCAGACTGTTTTCGTCTGTCTCCCGCAGCAGGGAGATGATGTTGGTCATATGGGCGGAAAAGGTGGAAAGAGACTGCTCAATGCTCTGCTCATCCCCGATATCCGCTAAAATCTTCCCAAACACCGCCACCCGGCTGTGGTCCCCGGCGGGGATCAGCAGCCCCGACATGGCCATCGCCGTCAGCAGCCCCAGCGTTTTCAGCGCCACGGTTTTGCCGCCGGTATTGGGGCCGGTGATAACCAGTGTGTCGAAGTCCTCTCCGAGGCGGATATCGGTGGGAACCACCTTGTCGGAGGGAATCAGCGGATGCCGGGCCTGCCGGAGAAAAACGATCCCTTCTTCATTCAGCTCCGGGACCGAGGCTTTCATGGAAAACGCCAGCTCCGCTTTGGCAAAAATGACGTTCAGATGCGTCATCACCCCGCAGCTTTCGCAGATGGGGTCGGCATAGGCGCCGGCTTCCGCCGACAATTCCGCTAAAATCCGCTCGATCTCCGCCGTTTCCTTGGAGCGCAGCACCCGGATGTCGTTATTGGCTTCCACCACGCTCATCGGCTCAATAAACACCGTGGAGCCGCTGGCGGAGGTGTCATGCACCAGCCCGGCCACGCTGCTGCGGCATTCCGCTTTCACCGGCAGCACAAAGCGCCCGTTGCGCTGCGTGATGATGGCCTCCTGCAAAAACTTCCGGGTGGAGGGAGAGCGGATCATTTTGTCCAGCCGCTCCCGGATATTGGCTTCCTCCCGGGCGATCTTCCGGCGCAGCGCCTGCAGGGTCGGGGAGGCGCTGTCCGCTATTTCCTCCTCCGACAAAATGGAGGCGGTGATCTTTGTTTCCAGGAATTTCTGCGGAGACAGCAAATTGAAATACCGGTCCAAGACCGTTTCGATCCCTTCCGAATGGTCACGCCAGTCGAGAACGCTGCGGATACTGTGCAGCACCGAGGCCACCCGCAGCAGCTCCAGCGTGGTCAGCACAGCGCCCGCCTGCGCCCGGCGCAGGGCGTTTTCCACCGACCTCAGATTTCCGAAGGGCGGCGCTCCGAACCCGCCGCTGAGCCGGCAGGCGTCCGACGTTTCCTGCAGCAGCTCCTCCGCTTCCTGCCGGGACCCGGCAGGCCGAAGCGACAGAGCCAGTTCCTGCGCCTGCGGAAAACTGGTCCTGTCCGCTACCATCTGCAGCACTTTATCGTATTCTATCGTTTGTAAATGCTTGTTCATACCGTTCCTTTCTTTTTCCCCGCCGCGGGGGTCATACCTCTTCGTCTTCCTCTTTCATATCCTCCAGCGTGACCATTCGCTGCTTTTTTTTGCGCGCCCGCCGTGCTTCCGGCGCAGGGGGCGCTGCCGGGTCCGGCTCTATGTAATGAAACTGCTTGAGCGGCTTATCGCTTTTCGGGCGGCTGACTTCCTCCGGAAGATGAAACGACTGCAGCACCCGGTACCAGTCCAGCCCGTAATACTTCCGCTCTGTGTGAACGAGCAGATAGGTTTCCGCCGCCTCCGAAAGCTGGCGCAGGCTTTGCTCGGCAAGGGATTGCCCCAGTGCTTCTTCTATGTCGGACAAAAGACAGCACCGCATCGCCCGAAGCGCCTCCCGGGACAGTTTGGCGGGCACTTCCCGGCTGCGGCAGCATACAGGACAGTAAAGCCGCCCCTCCCGGCACAAAAACAGCATGAGCTCTTCCTCATACACCCCGCACCCCTGACAATACAGCACCGAGGGCATAAACCCGGACAGCGCCATATATTTCAGTTCAAAACAGGATTTCACAAGCAGCAGGGGGGCTTCCTTTCGGTCAACGCTCATCAGGCAGCGCAGCAGGAGCTGGTATATTTCCCGGGAAGAAAGTACTTCCGGCTGTGTAGTCAGCACGACCTCCACAAAATACTGCGACAGAGAAAACCGTTCCTCACTGCTGCGGAAAGCGGGAAACAGCTCCAGCGGTTCAAAACTGCGGGCGCTCAGGCTGCCCCCGGCATGGCGGCAGACCATCATCCGGGACAGGCAAACCGGCTGTGACCCCGCCCGGATCTCGTCATCCACCCGGGCAAAGCACCGCAGAAGTTCCCCCTCTGCGGTGAGCACCGTGATGATTTTTTCTTTTTCACCGACCGGCTGTTCTTTGAGAACCAGCCCCGTTATTTCCTTCCACATGATAACTCCCCGTTTCCAACGGTTCCTGCCCCTCTGCCGCTGCGTTTTTGACTTCCCGATAGCGCAGATAATCCTTCACGCTTCCGCTTTTAGCAAACTGCTCCCAGGCCGTCTGCACACTCAT
>CACYCG010000142.1 GCA_902772855.1 uncultured Ruminococcus sp. | reverse complement strand
GTGCTGTCGGCGGTTACAATAAATGAAGACATGGCGGACACTCCTTTTTATTTTTTACTGTTTTTTTCTCTGCGTTTGATTTGTCGGATATCGTTGCCCAAAAACTCCACCCGATCGAGTGTTCCGACGACACGGGACACAAGACGGATGCCGTATTTTTCTTCCATATCCTTTACGGTCAGGTTGGTGCTGATGATCAGGGCTTTATGCTCCAGCAGGCGGGAATTGATCAGGTCGTACACAGCAGCCGTGCTGAAGCGGGAACCGAATTCCGTTCCCAGATCGTCGAGGATCAGCAAATCGCAGGTTCGCAGCAATTCCTCCGTGGTGCCTCTTTCCTCGTCCCGGACCCGCCCGAACTGCTCGTCTTCCAGACGGCGCAGGATCTGCGGAGCGGAAACATACACCACCCCGAACCCTTTGTCGATCACTTCCTGTGCGATGGCAAGGGAAAGGTGGGTCTTGCCAAGCCCGGGTCCTCCCTGAAAGAGCATACTGCCCGATTCCGGGCTGAACTTTTCCGCATAGCGCCGGCAAAACCGCAGGACCGATTCCATATAATCCCGGATATTCCGGCCGGCCTGCTCGTCGTAGACATCGGGATAATACAAAACGGAAAAGGAATCAAAATCCGTCAATTCCAGCCGGGAACCGGCGTTGATGCGCTCATAGGCAAGCTGACTGAGCAGGCGTTTCATGCAGGAACAGATATGCCCGCCGATATGACCCCGGTCGGAACATTCGGGACAGATGTACCATTCCTCTAAATAATTCGGCGGGAGATGGTTTTCGGACAGCAGTGCGGAAAGCTCCTGCTGGAGTCCCAGACTTTTTTGCCGCATAAGCTCCAGTTCCTGCCGCAGATCTTTCCCCCCCAGAACGGCTCTTCCCGCTGCCACGGAGATAGAGGCCAGCTCGGATTCGATCTCGGCAGCACGGGGGCAGTATTCATAAAACGATTCCCGCCGCTGCCGAAGATCCCGGGCGGCCCGGAGACGGCGGTTTTCCAGTTCTTTGAAAGCGGCTGTGTAGACATCCTTGCTGTACCCCATTACTCCTCCTCCTCCATCATATCTACTACAGAAGTATGTTCGTATTCTGCTAAATCATAAGTGGAGCCGTACCCCTTTTTCGGAGAGGGGCGTTTTTTCTGACTGTCGCTCTCCGCCTGCGCCGGGGTATAGATGGAAGCATCCCGCCAGCGGCTGAGGATCTTATTGACATACCCGGGCTTGTATTCTCCGATCGTATCCACACAGATCTCATAGGCCTTGCGGACCATTTCTTCGGAGAATTGCCATTCCTTCAGCCAGCGATGCGCCATTTCCTGTTCCTTTTTGGTCGGGGAATGAGCGGTGGCGCCAATGACCCTCTGCACCGCCGCCGCAGCGGTGCGGCTTTCGGTCAGGCGGCGCAGTTCCTCTTCTGCCTGTTCCAGCGTTTGGATCTGCTGGTCGGCCCATCGAATCGCCATCTTTTCGATGAAGCGGATATTACACTGTCCGATCCCGGCGGCATACTGCATGAGCATGATGACCACTTCAGACGGAAGCCCGTCCGTTTCCACGATCATCAGCAGCGTAGCCTTATCGTTCGGACTGGTCGGGCGGCCGAAGATCTCATCGGCTGTTTGCATCAGATAGGCGATCGCCGGGTCGGCTTCTATGCGGCTGTTCAGATAGGCCCGGTCCGGTTTTTGCGGGCGGGACAAGGGCCGAAGCGAACGAACAGGCTCCGCTTCTGCCGGGGCGGTCGTATTCCCGGTGTCCGCCGAAACCGGCTCCTGTTTTTTCGCAGGAGCGGACGGTTCTGCAGGAGCAGGCTCGGGAGGAAGCAGGACCGATCCCCGACTGCACAGCAGGCCGGTTTCACTCCAATAGGTCATGGCATCCCGCACGTCGGCCGGCTGCAGGGAAAGCGCAGAAGCCACGTCTTCGGCTGTAAATGATTCTCCGGCATGGCGAAGAATCCAGAGAATCACTTTGAGCTGGACGGCGCCCGCTAATTTCAGGTGCTGATCCACTAAATCGGCAGGAACGGCAAACACCCGGTTCCAGGCGCCTATATCAAGAAGATATTCCATCTTTTCACCATCTATTTTCTGTCAGTCCCGTTTGAGGACCCCTGCGCCAGACAGGCGGCAGCGGCTTGCATCAGACAGGCGTGTTCGTTTTCCACTTCTCCGTCGATCACCATCTGAAGCAGTTTCTGCAAAAGCTGCCCCATGCTTTTCCCTTCCGGAACGCCCAGCGTCATCAGGTCTTTTCCGCCCACCGCCAATTCACTGACGCGAAAGGCACTGCGCCCGGAAGTTTCCTTCAGGACAATGTCCGTAACGGACTGGATGTAGCGCAGCTTTTCCGGGGCCGTGGAAGGATTTTGTCCCTTGACGTCTGCGATCTTGAGGGTGCGGAGAAGGTCATAATAATCCGGTCCCAATTTGGATAAAAAGCGGCGGACGTGTTTGGCATCAGGCTCGGGGCGGGTGTCGTGGTATTCGATCAGGCGAACCACGGCCTGTGCCGTTTTATGGTCCAGTTTCAGGCGTCTGAGGATTTTTTCCGTCATTTCGGCGCTGATAGCAGGATGGCCGTGAAAATGGCCTCTTCCCCGTTCATCCATCGTAAAGCACCGGGGCTTGCCGATGTCGTGGAACAGGGCCGCCAGACGGGGGATCTTCCCCTTGGGGGAGGCCGCAACCACCTTGACCGTATGCTCCCAGACGTCATAACAATGATGCGGGGAATGCTGCTCAAAACCGATCATCGGCAGCAGCTCCGGGAGAAAGACCGCTAAAACATCGCTGTATTCCAGCAGTACCGTTTCCACCGCATCGCCATCAAGAATCTGCAGCAGTTCCGAACAAAGCCTTTCGGCAGATATGTTGGAAAGAGAATCTTTCAGGTCATGGATAGCCTGATTTGTCTGCGGTTCAATGGCAAAGCCAAGGCGGGAGGCAAAGCGAAGCGCCCGGAGAATGCGAAGGGCATCTTCTCCGAAACGGGCGTGAGGATCCCCAACGCAGCGGATGATCTGCTGCTGCAGGTCTTCCTGCCCGCCGTACAGATCGGTCAGGCCGTCTTCGTCCCAGTAGGCCATCGCATTGATGGTAAAATCCCGGCGCGCTAAGTCTTCATTCAAAGAACGGACAAAAGTGACGCTTTCCGGGTGGCGGCGGTCTTTATAATCGCCATCTGTGCGGAAGGTGGTGATTTCGTACAAATATCCGTCCACCTTTACGGTGACAGTGCCGTGCTTCAGGCCGGACTCGATAATGCTGTGAGTCTCCAGCGCTTCCAGGATCTCCTCCGGCAGCGCTGCGGTGCAGATATCCCAATCGTGCGGAAGCTTTCCCATCAGGCTGTCCCGTACACAGCCGCCCACCGCATAGGCCGGGTAGCCGGAGGCTTCCAGACGAGAAATGATCTGCCTGACGGCAGAGGGCAGATTCATGGTTTGTTTCCTCCTTTTCAGAAAACAACAAGCATCTCCAACTATGACATTGAAGATGCTTGCACTATCCTGTTGATGGCTGTTTCGCCTTATTCAGCGGAGGCCTGAGCGCTGGCATCGCTGCTTGTCTGGGACTCGGAGGACACGTCACCGGTCGGATTGCTGACCTGAGACTCTGCCTGAGCACTGGCTTCGCTGCTTACCTGCGGTTCTGCCTGCGCACTGGCTTCATTACTCACCTGAGCATCGCCGGCAGAAGAGGTCTCATCCGATCCGTAGCTGATTTCTGTGACGGAAGTTTCGCTGGTCTGTCCTTCGGTGCTGTTCTCTTTGGAAGAAGCACCGGTCAGTCCAAAATAAGAAAGTGCATTCAAAAGCACAACTAACAGAAAAAAAACAATGGCGCAGTATTTTGTGATCCTGGCAAAAAGCGCATCCGCCGTGCGGGCTTTTCCTCTGGAAAGGAAGGAATCCGCTCCGCCAGTGACGGTGCCAAGGCTGGATTCATGCCCCTCCTGCAAGATGATCACAATGATCATGATGATCGAAAAAAGCAGTACTGCCGAACCGATAATGATTTCCCAAATTCCCATTCTATCGTATCCTCCTGATTGCATATTGCTCAAAATACCTGTATATGATACCATAATTTCAAAGCAAAATCAAGACATTTTTCGCAAGAAAAAAGCAAAAATGATAATTTTTTCCATGTATGTTTCTGCCCGGAACGGTGAAACTATGGTCAGCACACCGGTGTTCCCGGTTTGCTGCGGCCGCCGCTGTCTGCCCACAGCAGAGGGAGCGGCCCATCACCCATCATTCTGTCAGGAAAACGGCAGGCCGCAGGGCCGCCGTTTTCTTTTTATGATCCGCTGTCCGAAAAACTGATCTGTTCTCCGGTGCTGCTTTTGGGAAGCTGTCCCATAGAGGGCAGCGTTTTCGCACGATAGCGGTCTGCATCCGCCAGCATCCCCTCGGTGAGGATCTTTGCGGAAATGACCCGGTGCCCTTTTTTCTGCTTCATCACAGCCACTCCCTGTGTGGTGCGGGTGTTTTTCGCCAGCAGTTCTCCTCCGCTGACCACCAGCGCCCTTCCCGAAGTGGACAAAAGTACCAGCTCCGGTGCTTCTTCCGGAGAATAACAAATGGCTGCCAGAGGCTCCTTATCGCTGTAGGCCCCTGTGAGCTTTTTGCGGTTGGTTTTGGTGGCATAAGCCGCAAGCGGCACCTTGGCGATTTTTCCGCTTTCAAAAACAAAATACACATAGCCGGAATACTCTTTTGTGGAGAGCATGAACACCGCATTCTCTCCTTCTTCAAATCCTAACTTTCCGGGAATATAGTCGCCCAGAACACTGGTTTTGGTTTCGGAAAAAGCAGAGGCCTTCGTTTTGTAGGCGCTGCATCGGTCGGAGAAGAAGATCAGGTCGGTATTGTTGGTGGTTTCTTCGTGCTGGATCACTTCATCGCCGTCCTTGAGCTTATGTTCCCCGCTCATGCGCAGCGACTGAGGTGTGATCTTCTTGAAATAGCCCTCCTTCGTAAAAAACAAATGCACGGGATGATCGGGAACTTCCTCGGCGGGATCTTCATCCGGCAAATCATCGGTATACAGGATCATGCTGCGGCGGGGCTGGCCGTATTTTTCGGCGATCTCGGAAAGCTCCCGGATGATGATATTCTTGATTTTCGTGCGGCTGGCTAAAATGGATTCCAGCTCGGCAATATCTTTTTCAAGCTGAGAAATATCCTCAGTGCGCTTCAGGATATATTCCCGGTTCAAATGCCGCAGCTTGATTTCAGCGACATATTCCGCCTGCACCTCATCAATGGAAAAGCCTTCCATAAGGTTGGGAACGACCTGCGCTTCCTCTTCTGTGGAGCGGATGATGCGGATGGCTTTGTCAATATCCAGCAGGATCTTTTCCAGTCCCTGCAGCAGATGGAGTTTATCCTGCCTCTTATGCAGATCAAAATAGGTGCGGCGCTTGACGCATTCGATGCGGAAAGCAGACCATTCCGTGAGCAGCTCCCGCACCCCCATCACCCTCGGCGTACCGGAGATGAGCACATTGAAATTGCAGGAAAAACTGTCTTCAAGCGGCGTCATTTTATAAAGTTTGCTCATCAGCTTTTCCGGCTGGACGCCCCGCTTGAGGTCGATGGTGATCTTCAGGCCGCTGATGCCGGTTTCGTCCCGGATGTCGGAGATTTCCTTGATCTTCCCGGCTTTGACCAGTTCAATGATCTTTTCAATGATCGCCTCGCAGGTAGTCGTCTGGGGGATGCCGGTGATGTCGATGCAGTTTTCATATTTATCATAGGTGTACCTTCCTCGCAGACGAATGCTGCCCCGGCCTGTTTCGTAAATGCTGCGGATGAGAGCTTCATCGTAGAGGATCTGGGCGCCTCCGGTGAAATCGGGGGCGGGAAGGGTCGTCAGCAGGTCGTGGTCCGGATCCCGCAGCAGAGCGATCGTGGTGCGGCAGACTTCCGCTAAATTGAACGAACAGATGGAGCTGGCCATTCCCACAGCAATCCCTGTATTGGCATTGACCAGCACAGACGGAAACGCAGCCGGCAGAAGGGTGGGCTCTTTCATCGTATTATCATAGTTATCCGCAAAATCCACGGTGTCCTTGTCGATGTCCCCGAACAGCTCGGCACAGATGGGGTCGAGCTTTGCTTCGGTGTAACGGGAGGCAGCCCACGCCATATCCCGGCTGTAAAACTTTCCGAAATTGCCCTTGGAATCCACATACGGGTGCAAAAGCGCTTCATAGCCCCTGCTCAGGCGCACCATCGTGTCATAGATGGCGGCATCGCCGTGGGGATTCAGCCGCATGGTCTGCCCGACGATATTCGCCGATTTGGTGCGGGTGCTTCCTAAAAGACCCATTTTGTACATCGTATACAGCAGCTTGCGGTGAGAGGGTTTGAAGCCGTCAATTTCCGGAATGGCACGGGAGAGGATAATGCTCATGGCATAGGGCATGAAATTATCCTGCAGCGCCGTCACGATCTTTTCTTCCGCTACTTCTCCCGCTCCGGCAATATACCCCTGCAGCTTTGCTTCGGCGCTTGGTTTCTTCGGTGTTTTTTTCTTAGCCATTCTTTCTTACTCCTATCAGGATACGTCCGCATCATCAATATAATCGGCGCCGTTTTCAATGATATAATCCCGGCGCACCGCTAAATTATCGCCCAGCAGAATGTCAAACATATCCGCTGTCCGCTGCACATCGTCCGGCATGATCTTGATCAGGCGGCGGGTAGCCGGGTCCATAGTGGTCAGGCTCATCATATCCGGCTCGTTTTCGCCCAGTCCTTTCGAGCGCTGGATCGTATATTTCCCGCTGCCGATCTCCTGCAGAAACTGCTCCTTTTCCGATTCGTTATACGCAAAATACACCTTATCTTTGGAGGTGATCTCATACAGCGGGGATTCCGCAATATAGACCTTTCCCTCTTTGATGAGGGTGGGCGTCAGGCGGTAGAGCATGGTCAGCAGCAGGGTGCGGATATGAAATCCGTCCACGTCCGCATCGGTGCAGAGAATGATCTTATCCCAGCGCAGCAGCTCCAGATCGAAAGAGGACAGGTCCTTATTGGCTTTGGATTTGACTTCTACCCCGCAGCCGAGCACTTTCAGCAGGTCGGTGATGATCTCGCTTTTGAAGATCTTGCTGTAATCGGCTTTCAGGCAGTTCAGAATCTTTCCCCGGATGGGCATGATCGCCTGAAAATCCGGATTGCGAGCCTGTTTGCAGGCGCCTAAAGCGGAATCGCCTTCTACAATAAACAATTCCCGCTGCGCTTTGTCTTTGCTGCGGCAGTCGACGAATTTGGCGACCCGCCCGGTCATATCCATATTTCCCGCTAACGTCCGCTTGATATTCATGCGGGTCTTTTCGGCGCTTTCCCGGCTGCGCTTATTGATGAGGACCTGTGCGGCGATCCGCTCGGCATCCATTTTGTTTTCAATGAAATAGACCTCTAACTGATGCCGCAGATATTCCGTCATCGCATCCTGAATGCCCTTGTTATTGATGGCTTTTTTGGTCTGGTTTTCGTAGGAGGTCACGCTGGAAAAGGAAGAAATAATGATGACCAGACAATCCCGCACGTCATCAAAGGTGATTTTCCCTTCGTTTTTGGTGTATTTCCCGTTTTGCTTGAGGTAGCTGTCGATGGAATAGACGAAAGCATTTTTCACCGCTTTTTCCGGCGCGCCGCCGTATTCCAGCCAGGAAGAGTTGTGATAATATTCTGCCGAGCAGACCTTATTGGAAAACGCCAGCGCGATATGAATTTTGGTCCTGTATTCCGGCTTATCCTCCCGGTCCCGCACCATGCGCTCGGTTTGCCAGTACTGCACGGAAGAAAGGCCGTCTTCTCCGATGATCTCCCGCACATGGTCTTCAATGCCGTTTTCATAGAAAAAGGTTTCTTCCGCAAACGTCCCGTTTTCCTGTTCGCTGCGGTAGAGGAAATGCACCCCCGCATTCACGATGGCCTGACGGCGGATGGTGTCCTGAAAATACGCATCCGATACCCGGATATCGGTGAACACTTCCCGGTCCGGTTTCCAGCGGATGCGGGTGCCGGTTTTTTTGCCGGTATAGGGAGCCTTCTGCAGTCCTCCGACGTTTTCCCCCTTTTCAAAATGAAGGGTAAACAGCGTTTGGTCCCGGTGAATGGCCACGTCCATATATTCGGAGGCATACTGCGTGGAACAAAGACCCAGTCCGTTAAGTCCCAGCGAAAACTCATAGTTTTCCGCTTCGTTGGTATTATATTTCCCGCCGGCGTATAATTCGCAGAACACCAGCTCCCAGTTATAGCGCTCCTCGTTTTTGTTGTAATCCACCGGAATGCCCCGGCCGAAATCCTCCACCTCGATGGAGCCGTCCCGATAGCGGGTGACAATGATCTCCTTGCCGTAGCCTTCTCTGGCTTCGTCGATGGAATTGGACAGTATCTCAAAAACCGAATGCTGACAGCCTTCCAGTCCGTCCGAACCGAAAATGACCGCCGGACGTTTGCGGACCCGGTCGGCTCCTTTCAGAACGGTAATGCTTTCATTCCCGTATTCGTTTTTCACCTGCTGTTTTGCCAAGGTTTCCTCTCTCCTTCATGAACGCTTCACAGCCGCTCATATTTTTGTATCACACTCTTGAAGTATTCCAGCACAAAGTCTTCCCACGGTTTGAAAAGCGGTTCCGGCGTATCCCAAACGCCCCGGAAATATACCGCCTGCCCCCGAAGAGGACCGGCGCACGCTAACAGATACCCGGTCTGGTTGCCGGAATCAATGATCTGGATCATGCCGTTAAAGGCTTCCCGGTACAGCCGCTCGCTTTCCGCACGGTCTTCCCCCGCAGACGCCTTCTGCCAGCGCTGCTGCCAGGCGCTCCAACTATAGGGGGATACCCCAGCGTGGATCTGTGAAGGAATGGCTTCGTCATCATAGAGCAGAGTCCTGAAATCCGGCTGAATGCGGATCTCATGCAGGGGAAGGCAGACTTCCTTGTGCAGGCGGTAGCCGGCTTCTTCGATCTTTTCCAAAGAGAACAGTCCGTGATCCGGCCCCGCTCCCCCGTTCCCGACCTGCGTGAGAAACTCCGTGTAGCCGACAGGCAGAGTGATGCCGTGGCGCTCTTCAAACGCCCGCACCGCCGAGACCGGCAGGACCCGTCCGAAGCGATAGCGATGCTCCCCGGCGCCGTATTCCCGGCAGTCAGCGTCCAGTTCCCGTGCCCGGTCCGCCAAAGCGATCAGCCGGGAGGCAAACGAAGAAAAAGCCGGTGCGTCCTCCCCCTCTGCGGGATGGACCTTATCCAGTCCGGTGACAGACATCCGCTCTTCCGAAGGGCGGATCTGCTCCAGCCCGGACACATTGACCTTCTTATTGTCTTCCAAATGCCTGATTTTGTCAAGACCCAAAATCTCCATCTTATCCCTCCCGTCATGATCGCCGCAAAGTCCTCAGGTGCTCTGCAGTTCCTTGATCTTATCCCGCAGGTAGGCGGCGTGTTCAAATTCCAGAAGCTTGGCGGCAGCTTTCATTTCTTTTGTCAACTGTGCGATGAGCTGTTCCCTTTCGGCTTTGCTCAGTTTCGTCTTCTTGCGGAGAGTCTCCTCATCGTGGGAGGATATCTCAATGATCTCCCCGACTTTTTTCGTGATCGTCTGCGGAATGATGTGGTGCTCCCGGTTATACGCCTGCTGGATCGTGCGCCGGCGCTCGGTTTCGGTGATGGCTTTTTCCATAGAATCCGTCACTGTATCCGCATACATGATCACCATGCCCTCGGCATTCCGGGCAGCTCGTCCGATGGTCTGGATCAGGGAGCGCTCGCTTCTGAGGAAGCCTTCCTTGTCGGCGTCTAAAATAGCCACCAGCGACACCTCCGGCAGATCCAGCCCCTCCCGCAGCAGGTTGATGCCGACCAGCACATCAAACACGCCTAAGCGAAGGTCCCGGATGATCTGCATTCTTTCCACGGTGTCGATGTCGTGGTGCATATAGCGGACTTTGATATTCATCGTTTTCAGATAATCGGTCAGATCTTCCGCCATGCGCTTGGTCAGGGTGGTGACCAGCGTGCGGCAGCCCTTTTCCACCCGCAGGTTGATCTCGGAGATCAGATCGTCCATCTGCCCTTCCACCGGTCGGACGCTGATCTCGGGGTCCAGAAGGCCGGTAGGCCGTATCACCTGTTCGGCGACCACCTGACTGTGATCCAGTTCAAAATCTCCCGGCGTGGCGCTGACGAACACCGCCTGATGCACCTTCCCGTAAAATTCGTCAAAGTTCAGGGGACGGTTATCATAAGCGGACGGCAGACGGAACCCGTATTCCACCAAGTTTTCCTTCCGGCCGCGGTCGCCCCCGTACATCCCCCGCACCTGCGGAAGCATGACGTGGGATTCATCCACCATCAGCAGATAATCCTCCGGGAAATAATCGAGCAGGGTGTAGGGCTGGGAACCGGGCTTTCGGCCGGACAGGATGCGGGAATAGTTTTCAATGCCCTTGCAGAAACCGATCTCCCGCAGCATTTCGATATCATACTCGGTGCGCTGTTCGATGCGCTGGGCTTCGAGGAGCTTTCCCCGGTCCCGGAAAAACTGCACCCTTTCCTTCAGCTCCTGTTCGATCTGCTGCACCGCCGCTTCGATTTTTTCCCTCGGTACAATATAATGGGAAGCCGGATAGATCGCCGCATGGCGCAGCACGGCGGTGACTTCCCCGGAAATGGGGTCAAATTCGCTCAGGCGGTCGATCTCATCGCCAAAAAACTCGACCCGAATGACACGGTCGGCGGAAGAGGCCGGAAAGATCTCCACCACGTCCCCCCGCACCCGGAATTTGTTGCGGGTGAAATCTACGTCGTTGCGCTCATACTGCAGTTCGATCAGTTTTCGGAGAAGGTCGTCCCGTGATTTTTCCATTCCGGGGCGCAGGGAGATCACCATATTCCGGTAATCGATCGGGCTGCCCAGCGAATAGATGCAGGAAACACTTGCCACGATGATCACATCCCGCCGCTCCGAAAGGGCCAGCGTGGCAGAATGACGGAGCTTGTCGATCTCATCATTGATGGCGCTGTCCTTTTCGATATAGGTATCGGTGGTGGGCACATAGGCTTCCGGCTGATAATAATCATAATAGCTGACAAAATACTCCACGGCATTATTCGGAAAAAACTCCCGAAATTCGCTGCAAAGCTGCGCCGCTAAGGTCTTATTATGCGCCAGCACCAGCGTGGGGCGATTGAGGGCAGCGATGATATTGGCCATTGTAAAGGTTTTTCCCGAACCGGTCACGCCCAGAAGGGTCTGCTCTTTGTGCCCCGCCCGAAGACTGTTCACCAGGGTCTCGATAGCCTGCGGCTGGTCCCCGGTGGGGCGATAATCGGATACAAGCTGAAACTGTTCCATAGGATCTCCTTTTTTATTCACTCATCAAAATCACCGGTTCCGCTCCGCCGCTGTACCATCCTCTGGCGATCTCCACGATCTGACCGGAAAGCCGGTCCCGGTAAAACCCATCCTCCAGCGCCACAGGGACGGTGGCCGGTTTCCCCGTCAGGGGGAAAATGCCCGCCAAAGAGCGCTCACCTTTCTTTCGCAGGACCGTCAGCGTATGCTCTGCGTGCGCTGTTACGTTGCAGGTGCTGTCCATGAACAGCGGATCGCTTTTCAGGGAAGAGAGCCGGGAGATCAGGGGCGTCAGATCACAGCGGATCTCTGGAGACAACACATCCCGGTCGAACAGACTCGGCAGGTGGGAAAGCCCTTTTTCCTGTCCGCTGTAGATCAGGGTCATGCCGCTCAAACAAAACAAAAACGCAGTATAGCTTTTCAGAGCGGCTTCGTCGGGGATCAGAAACGCCGCCCGGAGCTGGTCATGATTTTCCAGAAAGCGGAGTTTGACATAGTTGTCGGGGAAGATCACTTCCTGCCGGTTCAGGGCGTCGGCGTAAGCAGACAGGGACCCTTCTCCCCGCAGGTACGCCGTCAGAAGACCGTAGCAGTCGTAATCGTAGCAAATATCAAACGCCTGATACATCTCCCCGTCCGAATGGGCGATCATATCCTGACTGCGAAGATAGGACAGAAAACCCGGGTCGATGGATTCGCTCAGCCACAAACAGCCCGGACGCACTTTTTCCACTTCTTTTCTGGCCTGCAGCCAGAACTCCAGCGGAATAAGCGGCGCTACGTCACAGCGGAACCCATCCACAAACTTTGCCCAATAGCAGAGGGTTTCGATCTGGTAGTCCCACAAAGCCCGGTGGGAATAATCCAGGTCGATGATGTCGCTCCAGTCCCCGACCCGATTGCCGAAAGAACCGTCCGGGCGATGAAAAAACCATTCCGGGTGCTCTTTGCTTAAAACGGAATCGGGAGAGGTGTGGTTATACACGACGTCTATCATCAGGCGCATTCCGTGGTCATGGACCGCCTGCGCCAGCGCCTGAAAATCGGCCAGCGTGCCGTACTCCGGATTAACCGCCCGGTAATCCCGGATGGCGTAGGGAGAACCCAGCGTCCCCTTGCGCTTTTCCTGCCCGATGGGGTGAATGGGCAGGAGATAGAGAATGTCGGTGCCCAATGCTTTGATGGAGTCAAGCTGCGCCTGCAGCCCGGCAAAGGTCCCTTCCTCGGAAAAATTGCGGACAAATACCTGATAGAGAACCTGTCCCCGCAGGGATCTGGGGGTAGAAACAGCCATGTGTATCCCTCCTGATGTATGATGTTTAATAAAAAATGGTCAGATGCAGACCGGAATCGGAAATGCTGTGATGGATCGTTTGGGTTTTCGGAATCAGCTTAAAAAACCGATGCCCGGTCACAAGGTCCGCAGCGGCACGTTTCGTTTCGGAAGGGGAACCGAATTTGACGCAGACGCACCGCCCCTTTTTTAGCTGACGAGCCGCAATCGCATCATAGGCATCCGGCTTATAGACAGCCAAAAAGGATCTCGTATACTGGTAATAATTATAATGTTCCAGGCGGCAGGCGGGAACGTAGTATTTTGATTCTATGATGTGCGTTTTCAGCAGCTCCTTTGTGGTAAGGCCAAAATACTGATAGGCGGCATTCATCCCGTACGCCTGATAGCAGCTGCGGTCATGGGTGACGTCAAAGAAGTAAAAGCCGTCGTCCATTTTGACGTAATTCCACATATGCAGCTCTCTTTTTTCCCCGGAAGCGTCAAGCGGATAGCCGCTTACCGTTCCGCAGACGATCCCCATCTTTTGCAGGAGCAGCCGGAACGCCCTGGAAAACCCGGAGCAGACACAGCGCTTTTTCACCAGACAGCCGTAGGCCTGATATTCATAGGGAACGTGTTTCGTGTACTGTACGTTCTGCACTAAATAATCGTGAACATACTTTACCTTATCATAGGTGGAGCCGAACAGAGACACCTGTGAAAGGATCTTCGTGACTTCCGCATTCAGTTCGTGCTGCATTTTCCGCACAGTGGCCGGTGATTTGACGGAAAGATCGGGACGGATGACAATTTCCGATTCGCTCCCCCGGGTGGTGATGGTACAGTGCATCGTGTTTTTCAGCCAGAAAAACTCCGGGTGACATTCCGCCACTAAAAAATAGAGTCGGCTAACAGTTTTTCCATCGACATTCTTCAGTTTGAATTCCGTCTGAAAATACTGCATCTGCTGCACCAGAGAGGTATATACCTTTTTATCCGCCGACGACAAATTCACATATTCCATGTAATACATATACGGCTGTCCTCCTTTCCGGTCAGGTCAGGCTTCGTGAACCGTTTTCCCGCTGATATGTTCGATCTGCAGATAAAAGCAGAGGACGTTTTTTGTAAACGTCTGCAGCTCCTGACGGATGTAGGCTTCGTCATCCGTAAACTTCCGGCTCAGGGCTGTGCAGACTTCCTGCACTTTGGCGGGGTTTGT
Organism: uncultured Ruminococcus sp.; assembly: GCA_902772855.1. Taxonomy (GTDB): domain Bacteria; phylum Bacillota; class Clostridia; order Oscillospirales; family Acutalibacteraceae; genus UBA1213. Next base: position 2,242 of record CACYCG010000142.1, on the reverse strand, counting down.
TTCTTCCCGGAGCTGCCCAAAGGCGATCACGCTGCGAAAGGTCAGCGCCCAGTCCCCTTCCCTTCGGACCCCGCTGTCATACACACAAAAGGAGGCTTTGGGGCAGGCACGCAGGGCATCTATTTTGTGCCCGGTTTTTCCGGAGTGAAAATACAAACGCCCTTCTTCTTCCAGATAATACTGATTCAGCGGGACGCCATAGGGGTAGCCGTTCTCTCCGGAAAGGGACAGCACGCCCCGTTTTTCGCTGTGCAGCAGGCGGGCGCATTCTTCGGGGGAAAGCGCTTGTTTCTTCCGGGTCAGTTCTCTGAACACCTTTCGTCCCCCCTTACGTTTCTGCGGCAAAAAAGCCTTCGTAATGATCCCGGAAGATTTCTTCGAGCGGCATGGTGCCGCCGCTGTGTTTTCCTTCGGGAACCAGTACAAAGCGTTCGTTCTGAAAAATCTCCCGGGTGAAATCGTGGGTGTCGATGATCTCATCCTGCCCGCCGATGATAGTGGACACCCGGGAAGGGTTCACCTCCGCCAACCCGGAAAACATCCGGATATACTGCTGCAGCCCGCTGTCGCTGGCATAGCCCAAACGGGGCAGGTGCAGAAACGGCAGCAGGCAGGGGTTGATCAGCACGCAGGGACATTCGTTTTTGGCGCTGATGAGCGAAGCAAAAAAACCGCCTAAACTGGTGCCGACAACGACGTCGCAGAAATTATTGGTAAACTGGCTGTTGAGCATCTGCAAAAGCTGCTCCGGCGGGGTGCGGTCGTAATCAAGCTGCAGCGAAATGATCTGGAAATTGCATTCCTGCAGCGCCTGATACGCACTGTTGGCAGCGTTGCCCTGATAGCCGTGGATATTCAAAACTTTCATGGATCTGTCCGCTCCTTTCTGAGTACGGATCCGGGCGGGATGGGCCGGATATCCGGAAGAATCACTTTCTGCATGGCATGAGGGGCACTTTCAATCGGTTCCCCCTCCCCATTCAGCATGGTTTCAACGGTAACAAAAAAGGGAATGCCGTTGGGCGGGAGCACGTCAAGCGTATCCCCGGCAAAAAAACGGTTCCGCTGTGTCAGATAGGCGGTGCCGTCCCGGTAATCTTCGCAGACCGCCGCCACTTCATAGCGCCGGATATAACCGCCGTCATCGGTCGTCTGCCCCGGCTCGTTTCCAAAATAAAACCCGGTGCTGTAGGCCCGGTGGCTGATTTTTTCGAGTTCCGCCGGGATCCATTCCGGGAGCGGCTCCTTTCCTCCGGTGCGGGACAATTCGTTCAGGGCGTGGCGGTAGGCGTTCGTAACGACCGCTGCATAATAAGCGGATTTTGCCCTGCCTTCGATCTTAATACTGTTGACGCCCGCTTCCTGCAGTTCGGGGAGGTGACGAATCATGCACAGGTCCCGTGAATTATACAGGAAGGTCCCGCCGCCTTCTTCCTCCACTGGAAAAAACTGTCCCGGACGGTGCTCCTCATATAAATAATATTTCCACCGGCAGGGCTGGGCACAATCGCCGTGATTGGCGTCCCGCCCGGTCAGATAATTGGACAGCAGACATCTGCCGGAAAAAGAAACGCACATGGACCCATGCACAAAGACTTCTATTTCCAGCTCCTTCGGCGTTTTGGCACGAAGCTGTGCAATTTCCGTCAGCGGCAGTTCCCGGGCCAGCACGACCCGGGACGCTCCCATGTCATAGAGCATCCGGGCTGTCTGGTAATTCACAACGCCGGCCTGCGTGGACACATGGCGCTCCACCCGGGGGGCATAGCGCTCTGCCAGCGACATCACGCCTAAATCGGCTATGATCAGGGCATCCACGCCGCAGTCCTGCACCATCTCCAAAAAAGCAGGCAGCCGGTCGATCTCCTCATTCCGGGGCAGGATATTGCAGGTGACGTGCACGTTCACCCCCTTTTCATGAGCCGCCGCAACTGCCTTCTGCATTTGCTGCGGGTCAAAGTTTTTAGAGGCGCTTCTCATGCCAAACTCCGTCCCGGCTAAATACACCGCATCCGCTCCGAACCGAAGGGCGCTTTCCAAACATTCCATGTCCCCCGCCGGGGACAGCAGTTCCATCGTTGATCTCATCGTCTTTCTCCCCCATTATATCACATTACCCCGATTATATCATCTTCTCCCCAAAAATGCAACGCACCAGCGCCGGCGGACCGTGTCAAGTTGTTCTGGGAAAATTCAAACAGCTCTTAATCTGGCACAAGCTTTTAAGAGGATCGTCGTGCCT
>CACYCG010000141.1 GCA_902772855.1 uncultured Ruminococcus sp. | reverse complement strand
TGCGGCGATAAAGTTGACAAGCGGAAAAAGATAGAGTATCATGAAAATGAAAAAAGGCAGGAGACACAAGCCCTGCCGGAAGAGGAGCGTGACGCTTGATGAAAAACGTGCATATCATGACTCACCCGCTGATCAGACATAAGATCACGATGCTCAGAATGGAAACGACCGGAACACAGTTGTTTCGGCAATTGGTGGAGGAAATTGCGATGCTCATGGGGTATGAAGCCCTGGCGGACCTGCCGACCCGGGAGGTAGCCATCAGAACCCCGATTGAAGAAACCGTTCAGCCGGTGTTGGATGGAGAGAAGCCGGCTATCGTGCCGATTTTGCGGGCCGGACTCGGGATGGTAAACGGTCTGCTGGCCCTGCTGCCCCATGCAAAAGTCGGTCATATCGGCATGGCCCGTGATGAAGAGACCCATCTCCCTCACCCGTATTACTGCAAACTGCCCTCTTCCCTGTCCGACCGCCTCATCATCGTCACCGACCCGATGCTGGCCACCGGAGGCTCTTTGTGCGATGCGGTGCGGGAAATCAAGGAGCAGGGTGGAAAACATATCAAATGTATGTGCATTATTGCTGCTCCGGAGGGCGTGGAGGCTTTTACGGCTGCCCATCCGGATGTGGAATTATATATCGGGGCATTGGACCGCTGCCTGAATGAAAACGCCTACATCTGCCCCGGGCTCGGAGATGCCGGAGACCGGATCTTCGGCACCCTATGAAACCAACGCTTACGCTGTGATGTGCAGCAGGTGACAAATAGAGGGAATGCTTTCCCCCTGCTGGGAAGAAGTGGGAGACATCAGCGCTCCGGTGGCCGCAAAAAGCATATTGCGAATGGCTCCCCTGCGAAGGCGCTCCATGATATACGAACAGAAAACCGAACCGCAGCACCCGCATCCGGAACCGCCTGCGTGAACGTCCTGCACTGTTCTGTTAAAAATCAGTTTGCCGCAATCCTGATGGACAGAACCGAGAGGCAGCCCCTCCCGCTCCATCAGTTCCTGCAGAAGCTGAGAGCCGATGTGCCCCAGATCTCCGGTGAGGATCATATCATATGCCGAGGGGGATGTGCCGGTGTCACGAAGATAGGCGGCAATCGTATCCGCAGCCGCCGGCGCCATCGCAGCGCCCATGTTGTTGGCATCGCTCACCTTCAGGTCGACGATCCGGCCCGGCGTCACATGACAAATGCGAGGTCCTTCTCCCCCTGCCTGAAGGATGGCGGCCCCTGCCCCAGTCACCGTCCACTGGGCGGTGGGGGTGCGCTGACCGCCATAGGAAAGCGGCATCCGAAACTGCCGCTCTGCGGTGCAGAAATGAGAAGAAGTGACCGCCATCGCCCGCACAGCGCCGCCCCCTTCACACAGCAGCGCTCCCACCAGCATGGTCTGCGCCATCGTGGAGCAGGCCCCGAATTGCCCGAGCAGAGGGATCCCGAACGAGCGCAGCCCGAAAGTGGAAGAAATGCATTGATCCAGCAGATCCCCCGACAGCACAACGTGCATATCCTGCGCCGTAAAACCGCCCTTTGTCAGGGCCATCTGAGCCGCTTCCTGCTGGAGGCGGCTTTCTGCTTTTTCCCAGGTGGCCTCCCCCAGGGAATCGTCTGTATACGTTTTGTCAAAAAAGGACCCCAGCGGTCCCTCTTTTTCTTTTTTTCCCGCCACGCCCGCCGAGGATGCGATCACAACCGGGGCGGTGAGCGTAATGGTTCTTTCTCCCAATCTTTCAGACATAAAAAACCCTCCCCTGTTCTGGGTTCATTTTGCCCGGATAAAAGGGAGGGTATGCATATCGGTGATCGTGTTTTTTTCAAAAGGCCGGGCGCCGGGAAAGCCGCATTTTCAAAAAAGCTCCGGCGTTACGCTTCTTCTTGTTTCGGCTCAGCCAGCACAAAATCGATCTGTCCGGCGGAAATATTGGCGGAAGCCATTTCAATGCAGACCGCATCGCCAATGGCAAATTTCTTTCCGGTCAGCGAATCGACAGTTGTGACTTTGCCGTCATATTCAAAGCAGGAGCCTTCTGCGGAAAGCAAATCGACAAATCCTTCGATCCCGTTTGAAAGCAGTACGAAAATGCCCCGATTGGTCACACCCGAGACCACACCGGTATATTGTTCCCCGATAAAGCGGCTCATATATTCGGCCGCATAGCATTTTTCGGTATCCCGTTCCGCTTTAACAGCCCGCAGTTCAAACTCAGAGGACAACTTGGCGGAAAAAGACGCAAACTCCTCATACCGGCTTTTGATGACATCCACTGGGACCCCGCTGACGAGGTCGGTGAGAATGCGGTGAATGGAAGTGTCCGGATAGCGGCGGATGGGAGAAGTAAAATGACAGTAATCTGAAAGCGACAGGCCGAAATGACCCAGCGGCCGGGCGTCGTAACGGGCTTTTGCCATCGTGCGGAGCACTTCCGTGGAGATCAGCCGGGCATAGGGCGTGGAGGAAGCCTGCTCGATCAGCGCCGCTAAATCCGTTTGATGAACGCCCTCGGTGATCCGCCGGCTGTTTAGTCCGCAGGAAGAGGCCAGCTCCGCCAAAGAATGGAGCTTTTCCGGGTCGGGGGATTCATGTACCCGATAGACAAAGGGGATCCCGGCGCTTTTGGCATACAGCGCTGCCGCTTCGTTGGCTTTGATCATGAACTGTTCGATCAATTCCTCCGCTTCGCCCCTCTCCCGTGGGGACACGCCGATACAGACGCCGTTTTCATCCAGCACAAAGCGAAGTTCGTCCGATTCGATCTCCAATTCGCCCCGCTGATGAGAAGCCTTTTTCAGCACCTGCGCCAATGCCTGCGCTTCGGACAGTTCCTCTAAAACGGGAGCATATTTTTCTTTCAGCTCCTCTCCCGCCGTGCCGTCAAGCAATTGATTCACTTCGCTGTATACGCCCCGCACCTTGGAAATGATAACGCTTTTGACAAAGCGGTAATCCACCAGCGCTCCCTTGGCATCCAGCCGCATAATGGCTGAAAACGTGAGTTTTTTCGTTCCTTCATTCAGGGAACAGCAGCCGTTGGAGATCTCCACCGGGAGCATGGGAATGACACGGTCCGCAAAATACACCGAGGTACCCCTTTGCTGCGCTTCTTCGTCGAGCTTGCTGCCTTTCGTAACGTAATGGGAAACGTCGGCAATATGCACGCCCAGTTCCCAGCCTGTCGGCAGGCGTCTGACCGAAATGGCATCGTCCAGATCCTTGGCATCGGCGCCGTCAATGGTAAAGATCGGTTCATTCGTCAGGTCCTCCCGGCCTTCCATCTCCTTCGGGCCGATGACGGAGGCGGCGGCCAGAGCCGCCTCGTGCTTGACCGGCACCGGAAAAGCCACCGGGATATGATAGGAATCTATAATAGCATCGGCGCAGATCCGGGCGCTGTCACTGCGTCCGTAGATCTTGATGACACGGGCATAGACCCGCCTTTCCTTTTCATCATAATACACAGAGGCTTTGACCTTATCCCCCCAGCGGCTTTTCAGTTCCCCGCCGGGGACGATCGGAAGAGTATAGCTGAAAGAAGCATCCGGGACCAGAAACGCCCGCCCCTTCTTTTCGGAGGAACGCTCCACCGAGCCCGTGATCACCCGGGGGCCGCGCTCTAAGATTTTGGAAACCTCTCCGGAAAAACCTTTATCGCTTTCCTGTACATGACGGATGAGCACCCGGTCTCCGGGCAGCGCCCCTTTGGAGGAAGAGGCGTGCAGAAAAAGGTCCTCCGTCATTCCATGCTCCGGGCGGGCAAAAGAAAACCCTTTCGCCGCACGAGTTACAACGGCCGTGACGCATCCCATCACTTCCGGCAGACCGACCGTTTTCCGGCTGACGACGATCTCTCCCCGCTTTTCCAAAAAGGACAGCGCATTTCCAAAGGAGGTTTTGTCCGGATCTCCGCACAAAACCGCAAGTGTCTTCAGGTCTACCGGTTCCTCCTGCTGCCGAAGCATTTGAAGGACCAGTTCATTCATTTTCGGATCCATGACAATTCCTCCGTTTCATGTTCAAATGGAATAAGGGGGCGTTATTCTGTCATAAACAGAATGCCCAATGTGCCGGGGCCGCAGTGGGAAGAAATGGTGCAGCTGGCACGGGTGATAAAAATCTCTCGGAACATTTCCTTGGAAGACAAATGATCCATGACCACCTGCACATGGCTGTCTCCGATACCGGCGTGTGTGATAAAGATCTTATCCGTACGGATGTTTTCATAGGCAACGAGCTTATCATCTACATAGCGCACCAGCACATCATCGAGCCTGCCCCGGTATTTTTTGCCCACATCCATAGAACCGTCCTCATTATTGACTTCTATGCAGGGTTTCAGCTGCAGAAGATTGGCACCGAGCATCGCCAGCGTGGAGCAGCGCCCGCCGGCCCGAAGATAGTTCAGCTTATCAATAATAAAGCTCGAATGGACCTTGCAGGCCATCTGACGAAGCTGTTCGGCGGCCTTTTTCGCAGGGACGCCCTGCTCGGACAGAAGAGCGGCTTCGATGACCAGATGACCCGTGCCGGTGGAAAGGTTGCAGGAATCGATGGCATAAACGCCCCCGACCTCCCGTGCGGCGATGACCGCATTCTGGTGCGTGGAAGAAAGCGCACTGCCTAAATTGATGTGCACCACTTCCTTGCCCTGCTGACGGAGTTTTTTGAAAAACTCCTTATATTCCTGCACATTCACGGCAGCGGTTTTGGGAAGGGTACCGGTGGCTTCAAAGTTCCGGTAGATCTCCTCCGGCGTAATATCCACTCCGTCGGAATAGGTCGATTCCCCAAGAACGATATGCAGGGGCATCGTTCCGGAAATGTGAAAGCGTTTGTACAAAGCGGGGGTCAGATCGGCGGTGCTGTCGGCGG
>CACYCG010000140.1 GCA_902772855.1 uncultured Ruminococcus sp. | reverse complement strand
GAAAAATAGAAGAACAACCTGAAACACCGCCCATAAAACCATCTCGGCATCCTGCCAGTCTTTCAACAGCGTAACGACAGAAGAACACCCTCAACATCGAGATTATTATTCACTATTCATTATTCGTTATTCATTGAGCTGGCGCAGCCAGCGTTTCTCCCCGGACCCCCTTCCGAGGCTTGCGTCTGATGAAGAAAGCGGCAGCTCCCGAAAATCAGAGGCGCCAGCGTCACGCTGGCAGCGCCGGAAAATCAACAGCACGGCAAAGAGAAGCTCCCTTTGCCGTGCCGGGTGGTCTGGCGGTGGTGGCCGCTTTACGATCAGTTGTCCATATCGAAGAACTTTCTGTGGATGGCGCTGACGGCTGCATCGGCGTCTTCTTCGTCGATGAGCACGGAAATCTTGATTTCGCTGGTGGAGATCATGCGGATATTGATGTGAGCGTCATACAGCGCCTCGAACATTTTGGAAGCAACCCCCGCATGGCTTTCCATGCCGGCACCCACCACGGAGATCTTGGCGACTTTTTCGTCCAGCAGCACCTGCTTGCCGCCGACGGCCTTGATGTACTCTTCCATGATCTTGGCAGCTTCCTTGGCGTTGTTTTCGGCCACGGTGAAGGAAATATCCTTGGTGCCGTCACGGCCGATGGACTGAAGGATGATGTCCACGTTGATGTTTTTGGCAGACAGACGAGAGAACATTTTGAACGCCAGACCCGGCTCATCGGGAACACCCACCACGGAGATCCGGGCGACCGCTGTATCTTTTGCAACCCCGCTGATAAACATTTTTTCCATTTTAATTGCCTCCTTAACGATAGTGCCGGGGGTGTTGGTGAAACTTGAAAGGACCTCCAGCTCGATATTATATTTCTTTGCCATTTCCACGCTGCGGTTGTTGAGCACCTGTGCGCCCAGCGTAGCCAGTTCCAGCATTTCATCATAGGAAACCGTCTTCAGCTTTTTCGCCGTGGGGACCTTTCTCGGGTCGGCGGTGTACACGCCTTCCACGTCGGTAAAGATCTGGCACAAATCGGCGTGCATGGAGGCGGCGATGGCAACGGCGCTGGTGTCGGAACCGCCCCGCCCGAGGGTGGTAATGTCTTCATAGCGGTTCAGCCCCTGGAAGCCTGCCACGATGACGATATTCTTTTTGTCCAGTTCCTTTTCGATCCGGTCGGTCCGGACCCGCTTGATGCGGGCGGAGGTGTAGGCGGAAGTGGTCTGGAAACCAGCCTGCCATCCGAGCAGGGACACCACCGGATAGCCTAATTTTTCAATGGCCATCGCCAGCAGGGCGATGGAGATCTGCTCTCCGGCTGCAAGAAGCATATCCTTTTCTCTTTTTGAGGCGTTCGGGTTGATCTCGTTGGCTTTTTCGATGAGATCATCGGTGGTATCCCCCTGTGCGGAAACCACTACCACCACCCGGTTGCCTTTTTTGTAGGTGTCTGTGACGATTTTTGCCACATTAAACACTCTTTCCGCATTGGCCACCGAGCTTCCGCCGAATTTCTGAACGATAAGACTCATGTTTTCTCCCCCAAATCTGTTTCTTTTTTCTTTCTATGTATCCGCCGCCGCCCTTCGGGAAGAAGAACAGCGGAAAACGCCGGCCGCCCGGGTCTGCACTCGTACGGCGGCAGTCGGCCATGATCAAAACTCCGCCACACGGATCTTGGACAGAACCTTCACCCCGGCTTCCTGCAGGGCGGCCACCGCTTCTTCCTGCCGGGCCACCACGACCGGGCCTGTCATGACGGCCAGCTCGCCTGCAGGGCTTTGCGGGCGGCTGAGCGTCTTCACCTGCGGGAGCAGGGTTTTTACCAGCTCCAGCGCCGCCGGAACATCCTCGGCCTGCAGGCGCAGATACACCGGGTACACCGTCTGCTCATAGGGCTTCACCAGATCCTTGGTGCCGTCCGTCCAGTAGAGGTACTTTCTGGCTTTCAGATGCTTGACGCAGTCGATGACATCCGCCACGACCGCACTGGCGGTGGGCAGCTTGCCCGCACCCTTGCCATAGAACACCACGTCGCCGGTGGCGTCGCCTTTGACGAGAATTCCGTTGAACACATCGTCCACTCCCGCCAACTGGCTGCTTTGTTCAATGAACATCGGCTCCACCGTGATGTCGAGGGTGTCGTCTTCCAAGCGCCGGACCTGACCAATCAGCTTAATCACCCCGCCCCAGGAGGACGCATAGGCCACGTCTTCAAGGGTAATGCCGGAGATCCCCTGCGTATGTACCCAATCGGGGTAAATATGCTTTCCATAGCAAAGGGAGGCTAAAATGCTGATCTTTCTGCCGGCATCCAGTCCTTCCACGTCGGCGGTGGGATTGCGCTCCGCATAGCCGAGCTGCTGTGCCAGACGCAAGGCTTCTTCAAAGCCCATTTTCTCCCGGATCATTTTCGTGAGGATAAAGTTGGTGGTTCCGTTGAGGATGCCCGCCACTTCGATCACTTCGTTGGCCGCTAAACACTGGCTGATCGGGCGGATGATCGGAATGCCGCCGCCCACGCTCGCTTCAAAGAGGTAGTTGACGTTATGTTCCCGGGCGATCTCGAGCAGTTCGGCGCCCTTGGTGGCCACCAGCTCCTTGTTGGAAGTCACCACGCTTTTGCCCGCTTCCAGACAGCTTTTGGTAAACTCATAGGCCGGATGCACGCCGCCCATGACTTCCGCCACGACCCGGACCTCTTCATCCTGCAGGATATCGTCAAACGATTTGGTGAACTTCTCCACATACGGACTGTCCGGAAACTCCCGGATGTCTAAAATATATTTGATGGCGATCTCTTCCTTGGCCCGGCGGGCGATGCTTTCTTTATGACTGAGCAGCACCTCCGCTACGCCGGAGCCTACCACACCATGTCCCATGATTGCTACATATACCATACTAAAACTCCTTCGTTTTTATTCCGCTCACACTCTGCGGGGCAGCAGCGTTATTCGCCGCCTTCCGGCTCGGGTTCCGGCTCCGGCTCGGGTTCCGGCTCCGGCTCGGGTTCCGGCTCCGGCTCGGGCTCCGGTTCGGGTTCCGGTTCCGGTTCGGGTTCGCCGCCTTCGCCGCCTTCGCCGCCTTCGCCTTCTTCGCCTTCTTCGCCTTCTTCGCCCTCTTCGCCTTCTTCGCCCTCTTCGCCTTCTTCGGATTCCTCCTTCACCGGCTTGGGCGCATAGCTGGACCAGCCGGGCATATTGTCGGTGGTGTAATATCCGACAGCTGTCACGCCGGATACGGTATAATCCGTCAGCCGTCCGTCAGAGAGCACATAGTTATGCTGAACCACATCGCCGCCCAGATTGAAGGATTTTGGGGCCTTATCCTCGAGATATTTGGTCATCAGGTCTTTCCACAGGGTGTGGACCTTGCTTTGCTCGTCCACATGAATGGGCGAGGGGTTGTCGTGTCCGGTCCAGATGCCGGCCACCGCATAGGGGGAGGCCCCGATGAACCAGTTATCGTTGGCGCTGTCGGTCGTACCGGTTTTTCCAATGATGTCCCAGCCCTCGATCTTGGCACGGAAACCGATCGCCTCGCCGCCGGCATTGACGATGTCATGCAGCAGGCGGTTCATGATGGTGGCGGTTTCAGTGGAGATGACGTGGTCGGGCATTCCGCGGTCCCGGTTATCGAGCAGCACGTTTCCTTCGCTGTCGGTGACGTAGAAATAGGTGTAGGGTTCATAGTAGTAGCCGCCGTTGGCGAACATCTGATACCCGGCGGTCATTTCCTCCACCGTGGTGCCTCCGTAAAAGCCGCCGATGGAAAGGCCGGCCAAGTTTTCCTTGTCATGCTCCGGGTCCAGATGCTGGAAGTTGAGCTTTTTGGTCAGGAACGCATAGCTGGTATCCAGCCCGAGTTCTTTGATCAGATTCACAACCGGGGCGTTGGAGGAAAGGTTGAGGGCACGGGTGACGGTGATGTCGCCGTAATAGCCCGCATACCAGTTCTGCGGCCCGGAAATGTCGTAGCCGTCCCGGTGATCCCAGTCCGAAACCGGCCGGTCGGACACCAGGGAGGTGTAGTTGATCATCTTTTTGTTCATAGCGGGAGCGTAGGTGGACAGGGGCTTGATGGTAGACCCCGGCTGCAGCACCGACTGCGTGACGTTATCCCACAGCAGCCGCCCTTCCTTTTCCTTGCGGCTGCCCACCGTGGCGAGCACCCGGCCGTCGAGCGTCATGATCTCATAGCCGATGTCAAGGGTGGGGTCGCTGGGGGTTTTCCAATCGTGGATGATCTGTTCGGAGATCTCCTGCGTGTGCTTGTCCATCGCACAGTAGATGTTCAGTCCGCCGTTATAGACCATCGTTTCCGCATATTCGGCGGTCACGCCCAATTCCGGCTGAAGGTCCCGCACCACGTCCCGGAACACCCGGTCCATATACCAGTTCCAGTCGTTTTCTTCATCGTCATCATTTTCCATGATATAGCCGACGAACTTCATGTGGTCGGATTCTTCCATCGCTTCGGTATATTCGCTGATGGTGATCATCTGCTGCTTCATCATTTCTTCAATGACGGTTTCCCGGCGCTTTTTGTTGTTTTCCGGGTAGATAAGCGGGTCGTAGGCATAGGGGTTCTGGGTGATTCCGGCGATGGCCGCACATTCGGCGATGGAGCAGTCCTCAATCTTTTTATTGAAGTACAAATTGGCCGCTGACTGAACGCCCCGGCAGCCTGCTCCGTAATTAACGATGTTGAGGTAGGCTTCGATAATATCGTTTTTGGAATACCGTTCCTCCAATTTCAGCGCCCGGAAGATCTCCCGCAGCTTTCGGGTAATGCTCACCTCATTGTCTTCGGTGACGTTTTTAATAAGCTGCTGGGTGATGGTGGAGCCGCCGAAATCCCCCCGCCCGGTCGCCAGACTGAACACAGCGCCGCCGGTGCGGTACCAGTCCACGCCGTGGTGGTCCTCAAAGCGCTTATCTTCGATAGCGATCTGGGCGTCGATCATGTGCTTGGGAATATCCTGATATTTGACCCACACACGGTTTTCGGAGGAATAGAGCTGCTGATATTTTTCAAATTCGGTCCCGTCCTCATCGGTCGGGATCCAGACAAAACTGGTCAGACTGAGCTTGATCTGGTCGAGGTCGATCTCGAACGGTTCGTTGGCGACTCCGATGAGGTAAATGATCATCGCCACGAAAATAATAAAGCCCGTAGTCAGCAGCACCAGCAGCAGCGATACCACCAATTTCCGGATTGAGGAGAAAAATCCCCGGAACAGCAACAGCACCGAAACAGAGGAACCTTTGGAGGAGGGCTCTTCGGTGAAATTGCTTATATCGGTTTTTCTCATGCAGTTCACTCCTTTTCATATCCTTTGCGAAAGCGGTCCTTTTCCCGCATTGATCGCAGAGTTTCCGGACTTTCAAACGGTTTTACAAACATTTTTACAAAACGCCATTGTTATTATACCATAAAAACGAAAAAATGGAATAAGTTTTTTCAAATTTTACGCCTACAACGGCAAATCTCTGGTTTTTCCCCGTATAAAACCGTTCAAAAGGACAAATCCTACGCTCAGATGGCCCAAAAGCCTGTGTCCTTTCGCTTCCCGCTTCTCTTTTTTTAGGCGCACAGCCTCGGCGGGAGCCTGAAAAAAATCGCAAAGGAGCCGGACTCATGAACAAAAACTCCCCGGAGCACCGCACCCGGCAGCTCCTTCTTCTCACCGGCAGCTTTTTACTGCTTTGCCTGCTCATCAGCACCCTGCTTACACCCTTCCCGGCAAAGTCCTCCCCGGGCCCGTCCCTTCTCCCGGAACTCGGCGCCGCCGCAGCGGACGAGGCCGCTTTCCGCCTTTCCGCCTACAACGGAAGAGTGGCCGCTTTCCGGGCAGGAGAAGAAGAGCCCCTGTACGTTGCCGACCGCCTCATCTCCGACCTTCCCCCCGCTGATCAGGAACGCCTTCTCAACGGCATTCCCGCCCCCACCCGCCACGATCTCACCCGACTTCTCGAAGAATACTGCAGCTGACCCGGGCAGCGTGACGCTGGCAGCGGCGGCGCTGCACCCCGTAGCCGGGGGCCAGCGGCGGCGCTGGACCCCGGGATTGTCAGCCGTCTTCTTCTGTTAAAAGTCTTGCAAAGGAGGGAAAGTTTTCGTCCACCTTTT
>CACYCG010000139.1 GCA_902772855.1 uncultured Ruminococcus sp. | reverse complement strand
CTCTGTCCCCTTACAGCGGTACTGACCTCTTCCTTGCCTTTTGTCCCTTTTACACCGCATATATAGTGTTTTTTGCCGTTGCCATGAGAAAATGAGAATGAGAAAACGGCAAGCTGTCAATCTGAACTTGGGCTGTCGTCTATTACCACTCTGCCCTCGTCTACTCGGTACTTATGGTTTTTCAGTCGCCGATACAGCGTTGCCTTTGATACCCCTAAATACTCCATCACCTGTTCCACGGTCGGCGGCTCTCCTGCATTGGCGTTTTCTACGGCCTCGACAAACAAGGCGGCTTTGTCCTGCTTCGGAGCTGCCGCCTGGGGCGCTGCGTCCACAGATGCGGGGAACACGGGCCGCAGGTGGTCATGGTGTTGGGATGTTCTTTTCCGGGTCAGGGTTTTCAAGAACGCAGCTGCAAAGTTTTCTATCATTTGCATTTATATTGCAACACAAGCCGTACCAAGGCTCGGTACGGCTTGTTACATCTGAGGGGAGCTCCGTCCATCAGGACAGCATCCGGCGGAAGCGTTCCACGGCTTCTGCTGTTTTTTCACGGCTGCCGAAGGAGGTCAGACGGAAATAGCCTTCCCCGTTTTTGCCAAAACCGGCTCCGGGGGTGCCGACCACCTGCGCCTTTGTGAGCAGCTCATCAAAGAACCGCCACGAATCCATGTTTCCGGGACACTGCAGCCAGATGTACGGAGAGTTTTTCCCGCCGGTAAAATACACCCCGCAGGCAGTCAGCATATCGGCGATCAGGCGGGCGTTTTCCTGATAATAGGCGATGTTTTCCCGGATCTGCCGCTGCCCCTCCGGCGTAAAGACAGCCGCCGCCGCACATTGGACCGGCCAGCTCACCCCGTTGAACTTCGTTGCCTGACGGCGGTACCACAGGCGGTACAGGTTGTGCTCGTCCCGCTCTAATTCCTTCGGAATGACCGTATAGCCGCAGCGGGTGCCGGTGAATCCGGCTGTTTTGGAAAGGGAGCAAAACTCAATGGCGCAGGTGCGCGCGCCGGGGATCTCGAAAATACTGCGGGGCAGGTCTTCGGTGATAAACGCCTCATAAGCACTGTCGTACAGGAGCACGGCGCCCTGCCGGTTGGCATAGTCCACCCACGCCTGAAGCTGGGCACGGGTGTAGGCGGCGCCGGTGGGGTTGTTGGGGGAGCATAGATAGATGAGGTCAGCCTGCTGTGCTTCGTCCGGCATGGCTAAAAAGCCGTTGTCCCGGGTGCAGGGGGCATAGACGATCTCCCTTCCCGCCATCAGGTTGGAATCGACATACACCGGGTACACCGGGTCGGTGACCAGCACCCGGTTCTCCGGGGAGAAAATATCCCCGATATTGCCGCAGTCAGATTTGGCTCCGTCCGAAACAAAGATCTCGTCTGCGCTCACCTCAGCGCCGAAGCTGCGGTAGTAGCCGCTGATGGCTTCCCGCAGGAAGGCGTAGCCCTCATAATCCGGGTATCCTTTGAACGTTTCTTTGTGTGCTAAATCTTCCGCTCCTTTTTTCATGGCTTCCACCGCCGCCGCCGGGAGCGGCAGGGTGACGTCGCCGATCCCCAGCCGGATCAGCTCCTGATCCGGGTGCTGTGCCTGATAGGCGCTGACCCGACGGGCGATCTCCGCAAACAGATAACTGGGGACCATTTTGTCAAAGTTTGTATTTACTTTCATGAAGAAACCTCATTTCGTTCCAAAATTGTTCCCGTTTGCAGCCGTGCGGGAACAGTTTTATTGTACGCCTGTTTTGCATAAAATGCAAGAGAAAACTGCATATTCTGTTGCTTTTCTCGGATTATTCCTTTTATTATCGCCTATTCTGCATTTAGAAAAGGAAAACCTTCAATTTGGGTCGTTTCTTTCGGGCACAGAAAAAGCCGGGGGAAACCGTCGTTATAAAACGGTTTCCCCCGGGAATGCGTTACTGTTCTTCTTTTTTGGCAAGGCTCGCTTTGATAAATTCCCGGAAAAGGGGGTGAGCGTGGTTGGGACGGCTCTTGAACTCGGGGTGGTACTGAACGCCGACATAGAACCGATTGGCCGGAATCTCCACTGCCTCCACTAACAGACCGTTCGGAGAGGTGCCGGTGATGGCCATACCGTGCTCCTCAAAAACGGCACGGAATTCGTTGTTGAATTCGTAGCGGTGGCGGTGCCGTTCCATAATCTGCGGCATTCCGTAGGCCTGCTCTAAAAGGGTGCCTTTGCGGATCTTGCAGGGGTAGGCCCCCAGACGCATGGTTCCACCCATATCCACCACATCCTGCTGCTCCGGCATCAGGTCGATGACTTTATGCTGACTGCTGCGGTCAAATTCGCCGGAGTTCGCATCCTGAAAACCGAGAACGTTGCGGGCAAATTCGATGACCGCCGTCTGCATTCCCAGACAGATCCCCAGGTACGGAATGTCATGCTCCCGGGCGTATTTGGCGGCAATCACCTTCCCCGCTACGCCACGGTTGCCGAAGCCGCCAGGAACGAGGATGCCGTCCACATGGCCGAGCAGCTCGTCCACGCTGTATTCGGTGATGAGTTCGGTATCGACCCATTCGATCTCCACAAAAGCCTTGTTTTCATAGCCCGCATGATGCAGTGCCTCTGCCACGGACAAATACGCATCGTGGAGCTGCACATATTTGCCGCACAGGGCGATGCGCACTTCTTTTTCTCTGGAATTGATGCGGGAGAGCATTTCTTCCCATTCCTTCATATCGGGCTTGGGGGCGTCGATTTTCAGCTCCCGGCAGACAATATCGCTGAAATGGGCTTTTTCCAGCATCATGGGTGCCTGATACAGGACCGGAATGGTCATGTTTTCAATAACGCAGTCGGGCTTAACGTTGCAGAACATGGCGATTTTTTTGAAAATGCTCCTCTCCAGCGGCTCATCGCAGCGCAGCACCATGATGTCCGGATTGATGCCTAAAGAGCGCAGTTCCTTGGCGCTGTGCTGGGCCGGTTTGGATTTGTGCTCTTCGCTGCCCTTGATGTAGGGAACCAGACAAACGTGGATGAACAGGCTGTTCTCCTTCCCTACTTCCACCGATACCTGCCGGATGGCCTCCAAAAAGGGCTGGCTTTCAATATCGCCCACGGTGCCGCCGATTTCCGTAATGACCACATCGGCAGCGCTGTCTTTTCCCACAGCATAGATAAAGGATTTGATCTCATTGGTGATATGCGGAATCACCTGCACGGTCTCGCCGAGGTAATCGCCCCGGCGCTCCTTTTCGAGAACATTGGAATACACCTTGCCGGTGGTCAGGTTGGAAAACTTATTCAGGTTTTCATCAATGAACCGCTCATAATGCCCTAAGTCCAGATCGGTCTCCGCACCGTCTTCGGTCACATACACTTCCCCATGCTGGTAGGGGCTCATCGTGCCGGGGTCCACGTTGATGTACGGGTCCAGCTTCTGCGCAGCCACCTTCAGACCTCTTGCTTTCAGCAGGCGGCCTAAAGAAGCAGCAGTGATTCCCTTTCCCAGACCGGACACCACGCCGCCGGTCACAAATATGTATTTGGTCGTCATAACTCAATTTCTCCTTCAAACACGGTTTCCGCCACACCGGTCAGATAGACGGTTTCATCGGTATATTCGATCACTAAATTGCCGCCCCGCAGCTTGACGGTGATCGGCTCATTCTTGCGGCACAAACCGTTTTCCACTGCCGCCACAGCCACCGCACAGGCGCCGGTGCCGCAGGCCCAGGTTTCCCCGGTGCCGCGCTCCCAAACACGCATTTCGATGGTATGCGGGTCGATGACCTTGACAAACTCCGCATTCACCCGCTCCGGGAACAGTTCGCTGTTTTCAAACAGCGGCCCCACCTGCTGCAGATCGATCTTTTCCACGTTATTGCAGAACACCACCGCATGGGGATTGCCCATAGATACGCAGGTGATGTGATATTCCTCTCCCCCGATGGTCACCGGCTCGTTGATGATGCGGGGTTTGTCGAGGGCGACGGGGATCAGGGAAGCGTTCAGCTCCGCCTTGCCCATATCCACCCGAAACACATCGTTTTCGCCGTCATGGCGGAAGACTTCGAGCGTTTTAATGCCGCTGAGGGTCTCCACCGTAATGGTCTTTCCCGAAACCATGCCGTGGTCGCAGAGGTATTTTCCGATGCAGCGAATGCCGTTGCCGCACATTTTTCCCTCGGAGCCGTCGGCATTATACATTTTCATTTTAGCATCGGCCACTTCGGACGGGCAGATGAGGATCACCCCGTCGCCGCCGATCCCGTAGCGGCGGTCGCTGAAGCGCACAGCCAGTCCTTCCGGGTTGTCGATGCGCTGGTCGAAGCAGTTGAAATAGATATAATCGTTGCCGGTGCCCTGCATTTTGGTAAAGTGCAGGCGAATCTTTTCGGTGCGCATATCATTGATATCCACTAACTCCGTGCTGTATTCGCTGTAGCGGCTCTTGAGGGAATCCGCCAGCGCATTGGCCGTGTCGATGGACGTCAGGCAGGGGATATTGCGCTCCACCGTCTTGCGGCGGATCCGCACGCTGTCCCGGGTGGGAATGCGTCCCTTGGAGGAAGTGGAGATCACATACTGGATCTTTCCGCTTTCGATCAGGGTGAGGGTGTTTTCCTTGTCGTTGACATGGATCTTATCCACTTCAATGACATCCAGCCCATAATCCCGGATGATGCGGGCCGTCCCCTTGGTGGCGTACAGGGTAAAGCCGAGTTCGTTATATTTTTTCGCCACGGCGCCAATCTCGTTTTTATCGGGGTCACGCACGGTGATAAACACACCGCCCTGTTTTTTCATCTTATACCCGGCAGCGATCAGCCCTTTGTAGAGGGCTTCTTCCAGGGTATTGGCGATGCCGAGCACTTCTCCGGTGGATTTCATCTCCGGGCCAAGCTGGTTGTCCACGTTGATGAGCTTTTCAAAGGAGAACACCGGCACTTTGACCGCCACATAGGGGGAGCGCTTATACAGCCCCGTGCCATAGCCCATATCGGCTAATTTTTCGCCGAGCATCGCCCGGGTCGCTAAATCGACCATCGGCACACCGGTCACCTTGCTGATGTAGGGTATCGTGCGGGAGGAACGGGGGTTGACCTCGATGACGTACAGGGTGTTTTCGTAAATCAGATACTGAATATTGACAAGGCCCTTGGTTTTCAGGGAAACGGCCAGATTCTTGGAGGTGGTGATAATGGTGCGGGTCATTTCGTCGCTGATGTTCCAGGCCGGGTAGACGGCGATGGAGTCGCCGGAATGAATGCCCGCCCGCTCAACGTGCTGCATGATGCCCGGGATCAGGATCTCTTCCCCATCGCAGATGGCGTCCACCTCAAGCTCGGTGCCGGAAAGGTATTTGTCGATGAGGATCGGGTTTTCAATATTCTGCGCCAGAATGATCGCCATATATTCCCGGATATCCGCTTCGTTGAAGGCGATGATCATATTCTGGCCCCCGAGCACATAAGAGGGACGCATGAGCACCGGGTAGCCGATGCGCTCCGCCACTTCCAGCGCTTCGTCGGTGGTCATGACGGTGTAGCCCTGCGGCCGCTTGACGTGGTGCAGCTCAAGGAGTTCGTCAAAGCGTTCTCTGTCCTCAGCCATGTCGATGCTGTCGGCGGAGGTGCCCAGGATATTCACGCCGTTTTCGCTTAAATATTTCGTGAGCTTGATCGCTGTCTGTCCGCCAAAGGCGACCACTACGCCGAAGGGCTTTTCGGTTTTGATGATGCCCATCACGTCTTCATTGGTCAGCGGCTCAAAATACAGTCTGTCGGCGGTATCAAAATCGGTGGAAACGGTTTCGGGGTTATTATTGACGATGACAACGTCATACCCCGCCCGCTTGAGCGCCCACACACAATGCACGGAGGCATAGTCGAATTCAATGCCCTGACCAATGCGGATCGGACCCGAACCAAAGACGATAATAGTCTGGTTGGAAGAGTTTTTCTCCCGGATAAAATGCTCGGCTTCATTATCGCTGTCGTAGGTGGAGTAGAAGTACGGGGTTTCCGCCTTGAATTCGGCGGCGCAGGTATCTACCATTTTATACACCGGGACCAGCGGATCCTTCACCTTGCAGCCGCTGAGCGCTTCAATGGTGCGGTCCAGGAAGCCTAAGTGCTTGGCATCCCGGTACAATTCCTCATCCAGTTCACCGGCTTTCAGAGAAGCCTCGCAGCGAACGAGATTCAGGAGCTTTTCCAAAAACCATTCGTCGATCATCGTAACGGCATGGATCTCCGAAACGGATATGCCCCGCTTGAGCGCCTCATACACGCAGAAGGATCGCTCATCGTCGCACACGCTCAGCCGGGAGCGGATATCCTCGGTGGACATTTGCTCGAATTTGGGAGAGGACATGGTATCGTGATGGATCTCGGCGCCCCGGACGGCTTTCATGATGGCCTGCTCAAAGGTGGGAGCGATGGACATCACTTCGCCGGTCGCCTTCATCTGGGTGCCGAGGGTCCGTTTGGCATAGACGAACTTATCAAAGGGCCATTTCGGGAACTTCACCACCACATAATCGAGCGCCGGCTCAAAGCAGGCATAGGTGGTGCCGGTGACGGCATTTTTGATCTCATTAAGGGTGTAGCCGATGGCGAGTTTGGCGGCTACTTTGGCGATGGGGTAGCCGGTCGCCTTGGACGCCAGCGCCGAGGAACGGGACACACGGGGATTGACTTCGATGACGGCATAGCGGAAGCTCTCCGGCTCCAGCGCAAACTGACAGTTGCACCCGCCCTCTACGCCTAAAGCGGAAATGATATTGAGCGCAGCGCTGCGAAGCATCTGGTATTCCTTATCCGCCAGTGTGACCGCCGGAGCGATGACGATGCTGTCGCCGGTGTGAACGCCCACGGGGTCAAAGTTTTCCATGGAACAGACGGTGATGACGTTGCCCGCCTTATCCCGCATGACTTCAAATTCAATCTCTTTCCACCCGGCGATACATTTTTCAACCAGCACCTGCGTGATGGGAGAAAGCTCCAGTCCGTTGGCGGTGATCTCCCGCAGTTCGACTTCATTATTCACAATGCCGCCGCCGGTGCCGCCAAGGGTGAAGGCGGGGCGGATGATGACCGGGTAGCCGATTTCGCTGGCAAAATCCACCGCCGACTCCACGTCATTGACCACTAAAGAGGGAATGACCGGCTGGCCGATGGATTCCATCGTATCCTTGAACATCTGCCGGTCTTCCGCTTTGTCGATCGTTTCCGGATTGGCGCCGAGCAGACGGACATGGTGCTTTTTCAAAAACCCTTCCTTGGCAAGCTGCATGGAAAGGGTCAGGCCGGTTTGTCCGCCCAGAGTGGACAGCAGGCTGTCGGGCTGCTCCTTGATAATGATCCGCTTGACGGTTTCCAGGGTGAGCGGCTCAATATACACCTTATCCGCCATCGCTTTATCGGTCATGATCGTGGCAGGGTTGGAGTTGACCAGAATGACCTCCAGCCCCTCTTCTTTCAGGGCACGGCAGGCCTGTGTGCCGGCGTAGTCAAATTCGGCGGCCTGTCCGATGACAATGGGACCGGAGCCGATGACCAAAACTCT
>CACYCG010000138.1 GCA_902772855.1 uncultured Ruminococcus sp. | reverse complement strand
GCTGCATCAGGTTCCCGCCGCCGCCCTCGGCGGCCAGCGGCGGCGCTGCGGGAGATCCTTGAAAAACAGCGCCCTTTTATCTGTATGCCGGAGCCGTCCGATGATATGAGATCAGCCGCCCCCGGACAGAAAAAACACCTGCGGGGCTTTCCCGCAGGTGTTTTTGAAGAGTGTTTCTGTGTGAAGGGCCGGTATCTCAGCTCATGCGGATGGAAACGCCCTTTTCGGACAGACGGGCCATAATCCCATTTACGATCTCCTGCACTTCCGCAGAAGAAAGCGTGCGGTCGGGAGAGGAGAACACAAAGCGAACGGTCATTTTATGGATGAGTTCCGTGTCGTAGGTGTCGATCACGCTGACACGTTTCAGCAGTCCCTCTTCTTCCTGTGCCCAGCATTCCTTCAGATCGCAGAACAGGGTATTTCCGGGCAGATTCATGCTCAGATCGTATTCCATCGACGGATAGCGGGACGGTTCTTCATAGCAAAGCGGCTTTTTCCCGCAGGCAGAGAAAGCCTGCACATCGATCTCGGCAAAAACGATCGCCGCTTTTTTGTCGATTGCCTTCCCGACAGTGGGATGAACAATGCCCATTCTGCCAATCTCCTGCGTTCCTAAAAAGACAGTATTCAGATTGACCGGGTGCTCATAATCATGAGCGGCTTTTCCGGCCACAAAGCGCAGAGAGCTGTTTTTGATGTCCCCAGCCAGCAGGGAAAGCATATCCCGCAGCCGCAGGAACAGGGTCTTGACGTCACAGGAGCGGCTGAACAGCGTAATGCCCAGCATTTTATGCTCATCGCACAACCCGTCCTCTTTCAGTCCGTGCACCACCCGTCCGATCTCAAAAATACCGAAATCCGGAGCAAAGGAGGCATTGGTCTTCACCTGACAAAGCTGCGTGGGGATCATGGAGCGGCGCAGGGTCTCAATGTTGGGGTTGGTGGCATTGGCCAGCCGGACGTTTTCTTCCACCGCCATCCCCAGCGCTTTTTGCTCATCGCTGTAAGCCCACACATAGGAATGCACTTCGTGCAGGGCAAACGAGCGCACCAAAATATCCTTCATTTTTTCCTCATCGGATTTGATCGTTTCCGTGCGAACGGGGTAGAGGGGAGCCATAGCGGTGTGGATGTCAAAGTTATCATATCCGTAAATACGGGTGATCTCTTCGATGATGTCCGCTTTCATGGTCACGTCCTTCGTGATACGCCAGGAGGGGACGTCAACGGTAAAGGTGTCGTCTTCTGCGGAAACGGCAAAGCCAAGGCTGAGAAGGGTTTTTACGATGGTATCCCGGCCGATGGAAATGCCGGTGTATTTATCCACAAACGCCTGATCAAACCGCAGGGTAACGGGCGGGAAGGGAGCGGGGTAGGCGTCCGTCAAAGAAGAAACCACACGGCAGGAGCTGTCATATTGCTTCAAAAGGTACAGAAAACGCCCGATAGCGGGGAAGGTCATTTCCGGGTCAAGGCTCTTTTCATAGCGCATGGAGGCGTCAGTGCGGTGGGAAAGCCGGACCGTGGATTTCCGGATGGAGGCGGCGTCAAAGTTCGCTGATTCAAGCGTCAGGGTGGTGGTGTCGTCCACAATGCCGGAATCCAGTCCGCCCATGATCCCGGCGATCGCCACGGGGGTATCGTCGGTGCAGATCATAAGGGTGTTTTCGTCGATCATTCGGTCTACCCCGTCCAAGGTGCGGAACGTGAACGGATGGTCAAAGCGCTTGATGCGAAGATGCTCCACCTTGCGGGAATCAAAGGCGTGCATGGGCTGTCCCATTTCCAGCATGAGGTAGTTGGTCAGGTCAGCTAAGAAATTGATGGCCCGCATACCGCAGTAATACAGCCGGATCCGCATATTGACCGGGCTGACGCTGCGGGTGATGTTTTCCACTTTCAGGCTGCTGTAGCGGCGGCAAAGCGTATCTTCCACCTTAAGATCAACGCAGGGGAGGTCATCAAAAACAGAAAGGTCTTCCACCGGCATAGCTTTCAGCGGACGGCCGGCCAGAGCAGAAAACTCCCGGGCGATCCCGTAATGGCCCCACAGATCGGGCCGGTTGGTCAGGGATTTGTTATCCACTTCAAAGACAATATCGTCTATTTCGTATACCGTTTTCAGGTCGGTGCCGCAGGGGATCTCATCGGTGATCTCCATGATCCCGGAATGATCGTCGGAAATACCCAGCTCCGCTTCGCTGCAGCACATTCCATAGGAGGTCTCTCCTGCTAATGCACGGGGGCTGATGGTGATCTCTCCGATCTTGGCGCCCACCGGTGCAAAAGCCGTCAGCATTCCCACCCGCACATTCGGAGCGCCGCAAACGACAGAAACCGGCTCGCTCTGACCGGCATCCACGGTGAGCAAATGCAGTTTTTTGGATTGCGGATGCGGTTCCACCGTCAGGATACGGGCGGCCACAATGCCGGAAAGCTGAGAGCCTTTGAAAAAGATCTCATTTTCCACTTCTGCGGTGGACAGAGAAAAGCGGTGGATCAGGTCCAGTTTGTCAAGTCCGCTGAGATCCACATGATCGCAGATCCAATTCATAGATAAAAACATGGTTCGCTTCCTCCTTATTCATCATCCGCAAATTGGGACAGGGACTTCAGGCTCCCGCTGTTGAGATCCCGGATATCTTTGATCCCGTATTTCATCATCGCCAGACGGGTCAGTCCCAAGCCGAACGCAAACCCGGTGTATTCATCGGGATCCACGCCGCCCTCCCGCAGGACGTTCGGGTGGATCATTCCGCAGGGGCACAGTTCCAGCCAGCCGCTGTGCTTGCAGGAAGGACAGCCTTCTCCGCCGCAGATCAGACAGCTGATGTCCAGTTCAAAGCCCGGTTCCACGAAGGGGAAGAAGCCCGGCCGCAGCCGCACTTTAATGTCCCTTTGGAACACCTCGGACAGCATGGTCTTCATGAAATAGATCAGGTTGGAAATGGAAATATCCTTTCCTACCATCATGCCTTCCATCTGGAAGAATGTGTTTTCGTGGCAGGCGTCGGTCGCCTCATTCCGGAAGCACCGGCCCGGGAAAATGGCTTTGATGGGGGTCCCCGTTGCTTTGAGAGCGGGACCGTATTTCCGCAGGATCGCATTCTGCGCTGCGGAGGTCTGCGATTTCAGAAGCTGGCCGTTTTCGAGATAATAGGTGTCCTGCATATCTCTGGCAGGGTGGTGTTTGGGGATATTGACGGATTCAAAGCATTCATAATCCGTCACCACTTCGGAATAATCCTCCACCGTAAAGCCCATAGAACGGAACACGGCTTCGCATTGGCGCTGCACCAAAGTGATGGGATGATAGCTTCCCTTTTCCAGAGAAGAGGGGGCGGTCACGTCAATGACGGGCATAGACGCCAGTTCCTTCTGAAGCTGAAGCTGCCGCAAAGCGGCGCTTTTTTCTTCGATGAGCTGTGCGGTGGTGGCTTTGAGCTGATTGACCTCCGCACCGAAAGCCTTGCGCTGGGCTTCGGCCATTTCCTTCATGCCTTTGAGCAGGGCGGTGACGTGTCCTTTTTTGCCCAAATAGGCCACCCGCAGTTCTTCGAGTTCGGAAGGATCGGTCACAGCAGCCAGCCGGGCTTCGATTTCTTCCTGTAAATGCTGCAAATTGTTCTCCACTGTTTCAACCTCCATTGATTCCATTCGGCGGGCAGACGAAAAAAAGCCCCGCAGCAGAACTCTCTGCCGCAGGGACGAAACATTTTCCGTGGTACCACCCTGATTCTGCCCGCCGAAGCAGGCACTCATTCATCCGTAACGGGGACTGCCGTTGCCGCCTACCATCCCCCGGGACTTCAGCCGCACCACTCCAAAGCGAAACTTCCCCCTTCCCCGGCAGCCCCGCTCACAGCCCAAGGCGGAGGCTCTCTGACAATACCGGTTTCCGGAAGAGGTACTCTCTTCATCAACGTGTTTAACAAACCTATTATACCACTTTTCCGACATTTTTCAAGTCTCCGGACGGTCTTTTTCTTTTTTCGGGCCGCCGAAAGCGAAACTGTTTTGTCTGAGGTGAAAAACAGACAGCCGGTTTGATCGTCCGGAGGTTTTGATACGGGCGGGTAAGGAAGTTTCAGAGCGGAGTTTTTGGTCGGGTGTATAATCTTTCTGCTTTTGCCATAGATATGGGACAACAGAGGAAAGGAGGGTCCTGCAAACAGGAACATCGGAATTTGGCCTATCGGAAAAACGAGGAAGGAGAAGCCTATGGAAGCGGTATTTTTAGGAAAAGCGATGGGAGCGCTGCTGCTGATCGTCTGCGGGATCGGGGGCGGAGCGATCGCATCGGAAAGAATCCGGAGAAGGTCGGAGTTTCTTCGGCAGTATGCGCTGTTTCTGCAGCAGGCGGAATCTCTCATCGGCTATTCCCGCACAGAGGTGGGAAAGATCCTTCCGTCCGTACATTCGGTCCCTCTGCTGCAGGAACTGCTGCGGGATTGTTCCCGTGGACTGGAGGGGGGAGAGAGCATTTCAAAGGCATGGGCACAGGGAGTGGAGAAAGCCGCCGCCCGGGGGGACTGTGACCGGGCGGACATCCCGCTGCTGCTTCGTTTCGGGGAACACTTCGGGGAATGGGGAGCGGAGGAAGAGATGGGCCGCCTGTCTCTTTGCCGGGAAGATGCCCGCAGGCGGTGGGAAGAGGAATGGCCGGAGGTGAAGAAGAGAGCTTCTCTTTGCCGGATGATAGGAACCTTCGCAGGGATACTGGCGGCGGTAGTTCTGTTGTAAAAAGCAAACCGGAGAAGACGGGAAAGGACGAATGGATATGGGCGTGGAGTTTGTGTTCAAGATAGCGGCGATCGGGATCATTGTGGCGGTGCTGAGTCTGGTGCTTTCCCGTTCGGGACGGGAGGAACAGGCGATGATGACCACACTGGCAGGGCTGATCGTGGTGCTGCTGATGCTGGTTCGTCAGATCTCGGAATTGTTTGATACGATAGAAGGGTTGTTTGGATTTTGATGGAAATCGTTTCGATCTGTGCCGCAGCGATCGTGTCCGCCGTCGCCGCCGCTGCTATCAGGAAATATGCTCCGGAGATCTCCGTGGGGCTGGTACTCATGGCGGGAGCTTTGCTGACAGGCACGCTGCTGCTGACGCTGTCCCCGCTGCTGTCAGTCTGGAAGGACCTGAGCGCTTCGGCCGGGGCAGCGGGGGAGTTTCAGCCGCTGCTGCTGAAAACAGCGGGGATCTGTCTTTTGTGTCAATTTGCCTCCGACACTTGTAAAGATGCCGGTCAGCCCACTTTAGCCGGAAAGGTGGAGCTGTCCGGCCGGGTCGCCATCATGCTGTCCGCACTCCCCCTGTTTCTTCGTCTTTTCAGCACGGTCACGGAGATGATGAAGGGGTGACCCCCGCTAAAATGCCCCTGCCCTCTCACCCGAAGGCGGGAGGGCAGGGGCAGATGTAGGAGGCAAGCAGTTGTAATCAGAGGAGTTAGCTGACAGAAAGACTGTATTCTTTCACAGCGACTGTTCCGGCTTCATCCATTACGAGGATCCGGACAACGTAATCGACTGCATAGGCGGGTTTGAAGTAGACCTTTGTTTTCCCGGAATACGGCGTGGCCACGGCGGTGAAGGCTTTGCTGGTGGCCTTGCGGTAATAGAAAGCGTAATTGTAGCTGCCGGAGCCGCCGGTGGCTTTTCCTGTCAGGGCGACGGCTTCTCCTTTGGAAGCAGTCGTTGTGGAGATGGTGGACGCATTGACCAGGTCATCGGAAGTGGGTTTGGTGGAGGTAAGGGTCATAATTTTCGTCACGATTTTCCCGGATCCGTCTTTTGCTTTGACCATTATCTGATAGGTGGCCGCCATCGCCGGGAAGAAGGTCACTTCCGTTGCCGTGCCGTATTTGGTGCCGATGGAAGTCCAGGCGCTGCTGGTGGTTTTCTTGTAATAAAAGGCGTAGGCAACATCACCCTGACCGTTTTCAGAGCTTCCGGTGATCGTCACCATCGTGGCTTTGGGAACGCTGTAGGAAGACAGGGAAGAGGTGTTGGTGAACACGGAGGCGGCGGCTTTTTTGGTCTTGACCGTGATGGTCAGAGCGCTGGCCACCTTGGTGACACGGTACAGGTTCGGCAGGGCATCGGTGGAAACGTCTTTAAGGTTTTTATAGGTGCCGTTTACCGTAACGGAATCCAGTTCATAGCCCGATTTGAGCACCACACGGAAGTTTACCTGCCCTTCTCCGGTGCTGTCCGGCAGGCCAGTGGAGGCGTTTCTGGAAACGGCAGTGGTGACGCCCGAAGCGCTGACAGAGGAGGTGTCCTGGGTGTTGTAGACGTTGATGGAGGCGCCTGCATCGGCGGCAAACGTGACCG
>CACYCG010000137.1 GCA_902772855.1 uncultured Ruminococcus sp. | reverse complement strand
TGAGGGATTCGAACCCTCGAAACGGGGTTAGCGTTTACACGATTTCCAATCGTGCTCCTTCGACCAGCTCGGACAACTCTCCATCTGTCGAAACGGCTGCTTCAAATCAGCAACAGATACAGTATAGCACAGCTTTTGCAAAAAAGCAAGTGTTTTTTTGGCTTCTCTTAAAAAAAAATGCAAAAACTCGCACTCAAAAAAAAGGCGGTGCCGCCAGGGACACCGTCTTCTTATGCTTCGGAATCAAAGGTTTTGTGAAATGTCAGATTATTGAATCGAGCTGTCAAGATAATGCTCCAGTTCCTCTTCGTCTTTCTTCTGCTTCTCTTTGAAGATAAGAAAGGCAGTCACCGCAGCCGTCACGGCAGCCACGCCTCCGATAACGGAGATAAGAACGATCAGTAAGGACTTTTTCATGGGTGGGACCTCCTTTTGTTTGTTGTTTGTTGTTTTCCATCTGAACCGGGTTTTCCCCGTCTGCAGACCGTTTTTCCGGTTCCGCCGCCGTCTGAGAGCGGGAAACAGAAACGGCGCCTGCGTCTTTGTGTATTATACCATCTTTTCCCGCCGGCTGTCAAGAGATTGCGGGCAGAATCTATAAAATCCACCCGACCCCTGAAAAGCAAAAAAAGCAGAACGTTACCGTCCTGCTTTTGCATATGGTACAGTATTGCCGCTTATGCACTGGCATTGAGTTTGCGGGCCAGGGAAGATTTCTTTCTGGCGGCTGTATTCTTCTTGAGAATACCCTTGGCGGCAGCCTGGTCGATCTTTTTGATAGCAACCCGTACAGCCTGATCTTTATCGGCGGCGTTGGTCTCAATAGCGGTGCCGGCCTTTTTGATCTGGGTTCTCATGGCGCTGGTGAGCGCTTTATTCTGCATCGTTTTGGCAGCGGCAACTTTTACACGCTTCTTCGCAGATTTGATATTGGGCATAATTCCACCTCCTTGTCATTCTGTACCTGAGTACAGCTTATCATACCACATATTTTTAGAAAATGCAAGCATTTTTTTGGATTTATTTCTTTTCTTCTCCCCGCTGCCGGAAACCGTCCTTCAGAGAAACGCTGCGGTTGAACACCAGAGCCTCGGGGCGGCTGTCCGGGTCCACGCAGAAATACCCCAGCCGCATGAACTGGTAATGCGTGGGCGCTCCCTCTTCACACACCGAGCATTCGATCTTGCAGCCCTTCAGAACCGTCAGGCTCTCCGGGTTGATGTACTCCAGAAAATCCTTATCCCCGGCGTCGGGTTCCGGGTCGGTGAACAGGTTTTCATACAGCCGCACCTCCGCCTGCGCATAGTGGCGGGCGTCTACCCAATGGATCGTCCCTCTCACCTTGCGGCCGTCCGGGGTGTCGCCGCCTCGGGTGGCGGGGTCGTATTCGGCCAGCACTTCCACCACCTGCCCCTGCTCGTCCTTGACGCAGCCGGTGCATTTGATGATATACGCCGATTTCAGCCGCACCTCGTTGCCGGGGTACAGCCGGTTGTAGCCCTTTACCTTTGCCTCCAAAAAATCCTCCGCTTCAATGAACAGCTCCCGGCTGAAGGTCAGGGGCCTTTCGCCGTCTTCGGGGCGCTGCGGATTGTTTTCCACGGAGAAGGTCTCCGTCTGCTCTTCGGGGTAATTGGTGATCGTCAGCTTCACCGGGTGCAGCACGCACATCACCCGGCGGGCGCTTTGGTTCAGGTCGTCCCGCAGACAATGCTCCAGATAGCTGTATTCCACCACGCTGTTCGTTTTGGTCAGCCCGATCCCGTCGCAGAAGGCACGGATGGAAGCGGGGGTGTAGCCCCTTCTTCTCAGGCCGCAGAGGGTGGGCATCCGGGGGTCGTCCCAGCCGGATACATACTGTTCCTCCACCAATTTCCGGAGCTTCCGCTTGCTCATGACGGTGTGGTCAATGCCCAGCCGGGCAAACTCGATCTGCCGGGGCTTGCAGGGAGCGCTAATGTGGTCGATCACCCAATCGTACAGGGGCCGGTGGTCCTCATATTCCAACGAGCAGAGGGAATGGGTGATCCCTTCCATCGCATCCTCGATGGGGTGGGCAAAATCGTACATGGGATAGATGCACCATTTGGTGCCGGTGCGGTGGTGCGGGATGCGGTTGATGCGGTAGATCACCGGGTCCCGCATATTGAAGTTTCCGCTGGCCGGGTCGATCTTCGCCCGCAGGGTGTAGCGTCCCTCCGGAAACTCTCCGTTTTTCATGCGTTCGAACAGATCGAGGCTTTCTTCGATGGGTCGGTCCCGGTAGGGGCAGGTGGCGGGGGTGGTCAGGTCGCCCCGATTGGCCCGCATTTCCTCCGGGCTTAATTCGCAGACGTAAGCCAGCCCCTTTTGGATCAGCTCCACCGCAAAGGCATACATCTGATCAAAGAAATCGGACGCATGATAAAACCGGTCGCCCCAATCATAGCCCAGCCAATGAATATCATCCTGAAGCGCCTGCACAAACTCCTCGTTTTCCTTGGTGGGGTTGGTGTCGTCCATCCGCAGGTTGCAGATGCCGCCAAACTTTTCCGCCACGCCGAAATTGGCGCAAAGCGCCTTGGCATGGCCGATGTGCATATAGCCGTTCGGTTCGGGAGGAAAACGGGTGTGCACCTGCCGGCCCGCATAAGCGCCGCCGGGGGCGATGTCCTCCTGCACAAACTCTTCTACAAAATTGCTGGCCTTGACAGCCGACAGTTCTTCTGACATGGTGATCATCTCGTTTCTTCAGGATTCGGCGGGATGCTGCAGTTTTTCCAGTCCCAGCCGCAGCCGGCGCAAAGATTCCTCCCGTCCGAGAATCTCCGCAATCTCCACTGCGCCGCCCGGGGTGACCGTCTGGCCCGACAGGGCGATCCGCACCGGCCACATCAGGGTGCCGTTTTTCACTCCCAGCTCCTGCGCCAGAGCGATCAGGCCGTCATGAATGCTGTCGAAGTCCCATCCCGGGAGCGCTTCCATCGCCTCGATGGCGGCCTTCAGCATGGCGCCGGCGTTTTCGAGCGTGGTCTTGCTTTTTTTATTGACAAACAGCTCGCACCCGTATGCCGGCAGCGCTGCAAAAAAGGCGACCTTTTCCGGGATCTCGGTCAGGCGCACCGTTCTTTGCCGCAGAATGGAAGCTATCTTCACCCGGTCGAAGGACTGTTCGCCCAGCGCCTTGTCAAAATACGGCGCCGCCGCCTGTGCAAAGGCTTCATCGGTCATCGCTTTGATATATTCGGCATTGAACCATTCGAGCTTGTCATAATCGAACACCGACGGCGATTTGCTGATGCCGCTGATGTCAAAGACCTGCTCGAGCTCCTGCAGGGAGAAAATCTCCTGATTATCCTTCGGCGCCCACCCGAGCAGGGCAATATAATTTATGATGGCTTCCGGCAGAAAGCCCGCCGCCGTCAGATCTTCAAAGCTGGTGGCCCCATGCCGCTTGGAGAGTTTGGAAATGCTGCCGTCGTCGTTTTTGCCCATGATCAGCGGCAGGTGCACATAGGTCGGGATGTCCCAGCCGAACGCTTCATACAGCAGGTTGTATTTCGGCGTGGAGGAAAGGTATTCGCTGCCCCGCACAACGGTGGTGATATTCATGGTATGGTCGTCAATGACGTTCGCAAAGTTATAGGTCGGGAAGCCGTCCGCTTTGATCAGGATCTGATCCTGCAGTTCGCTGTTGTCCACCGTGATCGTCCCGTACACGGCGTCTTCAAAGGTCGTGCTGCCGGTCAGGGGCATTTTCTGCCGAATCACATAGGAAGCGCCCTGCTCCAGCAGCCGCTCCACTTCCTCCTGCGGCAGATCCCGACAATGCCGGTCGTAGCCGGCGCCCGGTTCATCGGCGTTTTCCCGCAGAGAATCCAGCCGCTCCTTGGAACAGAAACAATAATACGCCTGTCCCTTTTGCACCAGTTCCTGTGCATAGGGCAGGTACATATTCTTGCGCTCGCTTTGCACATAGGGACCGTAGTCCCCGCCGATATCCGGCCCCTCATCGTGCCGGAGACCGGCTGCCCGGAGGGTCTTGTAGATGATGTCCACCGCCCCGTCGATCTTCCGCTCCTGGTCCGTGTCTTCAATGCGAAGCACAAACTCTCCCCCGGCGGACCGGGCGATCAGGTATTCGTACAGCGCCGTGCGAAGATTCCCCACGTGCATAAACCCCGTGGGGCTGGGGGCAAACCTGGTTCTGACTTTTTTATGCTCCATGCTGTCACCTTTTTTCGAATAGACTATACGGTCTGTATATTTCTTACTTTTTATACAAATACTAATTTTTTTCAAAAAATAGCAGAAATGCGCCCGAGACGAATGGCATCGGGCGCTGACAGGATCTGCTGGACTTCCGCTGACGGATCATTTGATCACCCGGACACGGATGACCCCGTCGATGGCGGCAATTTTCGCCTTAGCGGCCTCGGTCACATCGCCGGCGGCATCTAAGATCGTGTAGGCATATTCCTTTCTGGACTTGCTGTCCATGCTTTCGATATTATTGCCGGTTTCGGACAGAGCCGCGGAGACCGCCGAAATAATATTGGGAACATTCTTATGAATGACGCAAACTCTCACAGCACCGGTGCGGGGCATGGAGACGGCCGGCAGGGTGACGGAGTTTTTGATATTGCCGTTTTCGAGATAATCCTTGACCTCATCGGCGGCCATTTCAGCGCAGTTATCCTCCGATTCGGGGGTGGAAGCGCCCAGGTGGGGGGTGACGATGACGTTTTCGTGGCCGAGAATATCATCGGTGGCGAAATCGGTGGCATAGACAGCGACCTTGCCGCTTTCCACTGCCGCCAGCACATCGGCGGACACGATCAGCTCCGCACGGGAGTAATTGATGATTCGCACGCCGTCTTTCATTTTTGCGATGCTGTCCGCATTGATAAAGCCCTTGGTGTCGGGGGTAGCGGGAACGTGGACGGTGATATAATCGCTTTCGGCGAAGATCTCATCCAGCGTGACCACATGGCGAACCTTGTGGGAAATGCGAAGGGCGTTATCCACGGACAGGAAGGGATCGTAGCCGATCACATTCATGCCCAGCGCCACGGCTGCATTGGCCACGAGGATGCCGATAGCACCCAGACCGACCACGCCGAGGGTCTTGCCCTTGAGTTCCGGGCCGACAAACTGGCTTTTGCCTTTTTCCACCAGCTTGCCCACGCCGTCGCCGCCGCCCTTGAGGGTTTTGGCCCATTCAATGCCGTCCACGACTTTCCGGGAGGAAAGGAGCATAGCCGTCAGCACCAGCTCTTTCACGGCATTGGCATTGGCGCCGGGGGTGTTGAACACCACAATGCCCTTTTCGGCGCAGCGGTCGAGCGGGATATTATTCACGCCGGCACCGGCTCTGGCGATCGCCAGCAGGCTTTCCGGGAACTCCATGTCGTGCATAGCGGCGGAACGGACTAAAATGGCGTCCGGGTTTTCCGCCTGATCGGCCACGGTATACTGCTCTCCGAGTCTGGAAAGACCGACAGCGGAGATCTTATTAAGCGTCTGAATCGTAAACATCAACAATCACCCTTCTCTTTCGTATCGGGAAGCCCGTTTCAGCTATTGCGGGCCTCAAACTCTTTCATGAACTGCACCAGTTTCTCCACGCCTTCCACGGGCATAGCGTTGTAGATGGAAGCTCTCATGCCGCCCACGGAACGATGGCCCTTGAGGTTGACAAAATCATTTTCGGTGGCTTCTTTCACAAACTTGGCATCCAGCTCGTCGCTGCCGGTGATGAAGGGAACGTTCATCAGGGAGCGGTCTTCCGGCACCACAGTGCCCTTGAACATAGAGGAGCTGTCGAGGAAGCTGTACAGGATACCGGCTTTTTTCTCGTTGATCTCCTGCATTTTGGCCAGGCCGCCGATCTCGTTTTTGATCCACTCCAGCACGAGCTTGGCGATATAGATCGTATAGCAGGGCGGGGTGTTGAACATGGAGCCGTTGTCGGCGTGGGTCTGGAAATTGAGCATGGTGGGGCAGATGTCCATCGCATGGCCGATGAGGTCTTCCCGGACGATGACGATCGTCAGACCGGCGGGCGCCATGTTCTTCTGTGCACCGGCATAGAGAATGCCGAATTTGGACACGTCGATCGGGGTGGACAGAATGCAGGAAGAAATATCCGCCACCAGCGGCACATCGCCGGTTTCCGGCAGCTCATGAAACACGGTGCCGTAGATGGTGTTGTTCATGCAGATATAGAAATAATCCGCATCCTTGGTGAAGGTGGACGGGTCCAGCTTCGGGATATAGGAGAAGGTCTTGTCCTTGGAAGAAGCCACCACATTGGCGCTCTTCAGGTAGCGGGCCGCTTCCTTCTGCGCCTTGGTCGCCCACTGGCCGGTCAGCACAAAGTCAGCCTTGCCGGTGCCGGTGCCGAGGTTCATCGGAATGGCGGCGAACTGCGTGGAGGCGCCTCCCTGCAGGAAGAGGACCTTATAATTATCCGGAATATTCATGACCTCCCGAAGAAGCGCTTCCGCCCCCTCGATGATGGTCCCATAGATCTTGGAGCGGTGAGACATTTCCATCACGGACTGGCCGCTTCCCTCATAATCCAGCATTTCTGCAGCAGCTTTCTCCAGCACCGATTGGGGCAGCATAGAAGGACCTGCCGAAAAATTGTACACTCTTTTCATTTTATTCCCTCCATTATATTTTGCCTTGCGGCATAGAATACTCTCCTATTATAATGCAAAGCTCCGGAGAAGTCAATGGTACAAAATGCGCAATTTACGCCAAAAAAGCCGCCCAAGGCGGCTCAAGGTGCAGTGGGCAGTGTACAATGGAACTCTGTTTGAGGTTGTTCTTCTGTCGTTACGCTGTTGAAAGAATGGCAGGATGCCGAGATGGTTTTATGGGCGGTGTTTCAGGTTGTTCTTCTGGTTTTCGTTTTTCCAAGGTCAGCTTCTCGGTATAAAGGGAAGGTGGTTCTTCTCGGGCAGCTCCCCGGCGTTTCTTCGTCGCCGGGCGAAGGGTGGCAGGGACCGCTCTCCTTTACCGTTCGTCTTCTGTCCTGCCATCTCTC
>CACYCG010000136.1 GCA_902772855.1 uncultured Ruminococcus sp. | reverse complement strand
TTGTCCTCCTTCTGTGTCGGCTGAAAACAGCCCTTCTACTAATCCCGCTAAAACAGAAGGAATTGGACGTTTTTCCTTCCAATTTGAAAAAAATAGTGCGTACGGCACCCTGCATATTGCATAAATCCGAGAGGGAATCACGGCCGGTTTCTGCCAAAATTGCCTTTTGTGGAAAATGACGTAATTTCTCCGGAATGCGGCTGGAATCCGGAAAAAAAGAGGGGAAAAACAGGGATAATTTACAATTTTGAAACATTTTACCCGCAAAGGTTCCCGTTTCCATGGGTAAACTGCACAAAGCCCTTTTAAGCATAATGCACGAATGTGGAGTATAACTTTCGGTAATGTTCAATAATACTCTTTTGAATTAAGGTATTTTTGCATAAAAATGAATATAAAAAATTATGACATATAATAAAAATGTAGTCAAGACGTTGAAAAAAGAAGGGAGCTATGGTATGATAGCGGTAGTGGAAGGCGGGTGCTTTGACAGGTTTTGCCACCTGTTGTGCAGTCGGCGCCCGGCTCCAGCAGGCACCGGATGGTGCGGGAAAAATAACAAATAATTTAGAAAGAGGGTTACTACAATGGTTAGTAAATCAAAAAGAGTTCTGGCTCTTCTTCTCACCGGCCTGATGGCGACTGCTTTCCTGACGGCTTGCGACGACGGCGGCGCGGGTACTTCAACCCCCGCAGGCACGCAGACTTCCGGCACAGCTACCGGTGACGCAAAAGAGATCTTCTCCGACGAGATGACCAAAATGCTCAAGGACAAGATCGCAGAAGAAGCTGCCAGCAAGGGCAAGAAAGACGAAAAGACCGGCAAGCAGACGATCTCCCTGAGAATGTGGTGCTCCGGCGATGACCTCGCTTTTGAGACTGCGCTCGTAGAACAGTTCAAAGAACTCTACAAAGACGACAGATACGACATCAAGGTCGTTCTCAACGGCGCTAACGGCGAAGACAAGGCGGCTACCAAGGTGCTCGAAGCTCCCGAAAAAGCGGCTGACGTGTTCAGCTTCTCCGACGACCAGCTCAGAAATCTGGTGCAGGCCGATGCAATCGCAAAGGTCTCTCCTCTGTTCAACAGCAACGTGATCAAGGAGAACTCCGCTGAATCCGTTTCCGTTTGCTCTGTGGACGGCACCGCATACGCCTTCCCGAGAACGGCAGACAACGGCTATTTCATGTATTATGACAAGAGAGTCTTCACCGACCCGAAGGATCTCGAAACCTTTGACGGCATGGTAACCAAGGCGAATGCAGCCGGCAAGCAGGTTCTGATGGCTGTGACCAACGCATGGTACAACTCCGGCTTCTTCTTCACCGCCGGCGTGACCATCGGCTATAACGGCAAGACCCAGACCGGTACCTTCAACACGCCCGAGGGCCTCAAGGGTGCCAAGGCGATCGCTCACCTGTGCGAGAGCGCAGACAAGGGCTTCAAGGGCTCGGGCGATGACAGCGCAGTGGTTTCCGGTTTTGATAACGGTTCTCTGGCAGCTGCTGTTACCGGTACCTGGAACGGCAAGGCCATCAGAAGCAAGATCGGTGCTGAAAACCTCGGCGCCTGCAAGCTGCCCACCATTCTGATGGACGGCGAGCAGAAGCAGCTTTGCTCCTTCGGCGGCTACAAGATCCTCGGCGTGAAGGCTTCCACCGATTACATCGTTACTGCTCAGACGCTGGCCTACTTCCTGACCTGCCCTGAGTCCCAGCTTAAGAGATACAACGGTCTGTATGATACGGCCGGTACTTTCGTGAAGGGCGAAGACGGAGAGATCCTGGCCCGCGGCTTCGTGCCCACCGCTACCAACGAGGCGATCGAGGCTGTGAAGACCAAATCGGCCGGTGAGGTCCAGAAACGCATTGATGAGGCTGTTTCCGGCCTTGCCATTGATGAATCCGCTCAGGCTATCGAAGCACAGCGTCCCTTCTCTCAGCCGCAGTCCGGCGCAGGCGGAAAATACTGGACTCCTGTTGGCGCTATCGGCGATGAGATCCTGAATGCAAAAGGCAAACTCACAGACAAAGAACTTGAAGAAAAGCTCCAGAAAGTGGTTGATGGTTTCGCAAGCTGATTTCTTCATTATCCGGAAATCTACATGAACTGATCAACGTTTGTCCATTCGTGAGCAGCTTGCCCGCAAAGCAGGCTGCTCACATTTGACAAGACTTTCTAAAACAAAATGAAAAGGAGTTGAACGTGGAATGAATTATCTGGATTATGTTCAGATGAGCACGGGCCAGAAGATCGCTTACAAGATCAAATCGTTCTTTGTAGGCATTCCCGGGGCATTGGCTGCATTGGGAGCGATCATCGTATTCTTCTTCAAGAAAGTGTTCTCCTTCATCGGCAACGGCTTCAAAGGATACGGCTCCCGCTTTGTACAGGGCGACATCGCCACCAAGGCATCCTATCTGATCATGGGTCTGGGCAATATGGCGCACGGCCAGATCATGAAAGGAATTATCTTCCTGGCTTGTGAAGGCGGCTATATTTTCTTTATGCTTCGCTTCGGTCTGACACAGCTCAGACAGTTGTACTGCAACAACGTTATGATCCCGTCCGAGCATATCATCAAAAACGGCGTTATCGGCAACGATGTAACCGTTATGGTGACGGACGAGCTGGGATTTGAAACCACCAAATACGGCGACAACTCCATGAAGATCCTGCTGTTCAGCGTGCTTGCCATTCTGGTCACCATCTTCTTCTTCGCCGTTTATATCACCAACACCAAGAGCGCCTTCTACACCCAGCAGGTGAAGGCTTCCGGCAAAAAGAACATTACCTTCGTGCAGGAAATGAAAATGTTCCTCGATGAGCGCTTCCATGTCACCATGCTGCTCATCCCCGTCCTCGGACTGCTGATGTTCACAGTGCTGCCGATCATCTTTACGATTTTTATCGCTTTCACCAACTACGACCAGATGCACCAGGCTCCCGGTAAGCTGTTCTGGTGGGTCGGTATGCAGAACTTCGCAGACGTCTTCTATTCCAACCCGCTGAAATCCTCCACCTTCGGAAAGATTCTGGTTTGGACCCTCGTCTGGGCTGTGTTCGCTACCTTCCTGAACTACATATTCGGCATTATCCTGGCGCTGATGATCAACAAGAAGGGCATTAAGTTCAAGGCTCTTTGGAGAACCATTTTCGTTGTGACCGCTGCGGTTCCGCAGTTCGTGACCCTCCTGCTCATGAGACTGCTGCTGGGCGATGAAGGCTCCCTGAACCTGATGATGGGCACTCAGATCCGCTTCCTTTCTGACCCGATGCTGGCAAGAATCACCGTTATCGTGGTCAATATGTGGGTCGGTATCCCCTACACCATGCTGATCACCTCCGGCCTGCTGATGAACATTCCGGAAGATCTGTATGAAAGCGCTCGTATCGACGGTGCGAATGCGGTGCAGCAGTTTACGAAGATCACCTTCCCCTACATCTTCTTCGTAACCACTCCCTACCTCATCACGACGTTCGTAAACAACATCAACAACTTCAACGTTATCTACCTGCTGACTACCGGCGGACCGAATGCGACAGACTACTACCAGTCCGGCCAGACCGACCTGCTCGTAACCTGGCTGTACAAACTGACGGTCAACTACTCGGACTACAATCTGGCAGCCGTTATCGGTATCTTCGTATTCGTCATCTGCGCGACCGGCTCGCTGATCACCTTCAATATGTCGAAGGCATCTAAGAATGAGGAGGAGTTCTCGTGACAAACATGACTACAAAACCGTCTAATATGCAGACCGGTTATGCTGCGAAGCGTCAGTTGGCCAATACGATCGTGTATATTATCCTGATCGCCATGTCCATCATCTGGATCCTTCCCATCATCTGGCTGGTGCTGCAGTCCCTGCGTGGAGAGCAGGGTACTTCCGTGGGCTATCTGTTCCCCAAACAGTGGACGTTTAATAACTACGTCAACCTGTTTACCAACGAACGGTTCCCCTTCGGCCGGTGGTTTATCAATACCTTTATCGTGGCCGTGGTCTCCTGTGTATTCTCCACCTTGCTCGTGCTGATGGTCAGCTACGCATTCTCCCGTCTTCGTTTCAAATCCAGAAAGGCCTTCCTGAACGTCGGTCTGGTTCTGGGTATGTTCCCTGGATTCATGTCCATGGCTGCTATCTATAACATTATGGAAGTCCTCGGCTTAGGCGAGAGCCTGGTTGCTCTGTGCATCGTGTACTCAGCCGGCGCCGGTCTGGGCTATCAGGTAGCAAAAGGCTATTTCGACACTATCTCCCGATCCCTTGATGAAGCGGCCAAGATCGACGGCGCCACCCGGCACCAGATCTTCTGGAAGATCATTCTTCCGCTTTCCAAGCCGATCATCGTGTATACGGCCCTGACCACCTTTATTGGTCCGTGGACCGACTACATCTTCGTCAGCTACTTCATGAAACAAACACCGGAAAATTACACCGTTGCCTGCGGCCTCTATATGATGCTGGAAAGAGAAGCGGTTATGGAATACTTCACCACGTTCTGCGCAGGCGCAGTCATCGTGGCCATTCCGATCACGGTTCTGTTCGTCTTCATGCAGAGATTCTATGTAGCCGGCGTTACCGGCGGTGCCGTTAAAGGCTGATCCGCCATCCAACAAGCAGGGACGCAGCGATTGCTTCCCTGCTTTTGTTTACCTATCTGAAAAGTGAAAGGAGCCACAAGACATGAATATGAAAAAAACTGCCTCCCTGCTGCTTACGGCGGCCCTTTGTCTGGGAGCGGCTGCCGGATGCGGCGGCGGAGATACTCCCACCCCGGCCGGTTCCTCCCCGGCGGCAAGCGGACTGACCCTTCCGGCAGACGGGGGGTATAAAACCGTCAGCATAACCCCCTCTGCGGATAAATACCGCACGTTTTACGAGATTTTCCCCTATTCCTTCTGCGACAGCGACGGGAACGGGATCGGCGATTTCAAGGGGATCACGAGCAAACTGGATTATCTCAACGACGGAAACGCCGAGACCACCGACGACCTGGGGATCGAAGGCATTTGGCTGATGCCGATCATGCCCTCCCCGAGCTATCATAAATATAATGTTACCGATTATATGGCGGTGGACGAGGCCTACGGCACGATGGACGATTTCAAGACGCTGGTGTCGGAAAGCCACAAGCGGGGGATCAACGTCATTATCGACTTTGTCATCAACCACACCTCCCGCAAGCATGAATGGTATCAGAAAGCCCTGGAAGAGCTGAAAGCCGGAAAAACGGACGGCTATGCCGAGTATTATCATTTTGAAAAAGATAAGAAAGACACCAAGGGCTGGAAAGACGCCGGGATAGGCGGCGGCTGGTATTATGAATGCGAATTTGACGAGGATATGCCCGACGTCAATCTGAAAAGCGAGAAAGTCCGGGAAGAATATAAAAAGATCGTGGATTTCTGGCTGAAGGATATCGGTCTGGACGGATTCCGGCTGGACGCGGTGCTGTGGTATGAATCCACCAGTATTCAGGATTCCGTGGAAGACCTGAAATGGCTGTATGATTATGCCAAAACGGTGAAATCGGATGTATATATGGTCGGTGAATGCTGGAGCAGCTCCGGCAATATCGCCGAGTTCTATCAGTCGGGCGCCGACAGCTTCTTCAATTTTGATATGGAAGGCGTCAACGGTCAGGTGGTCAGCACCATCAATACGAAATACGCCAAGGGCTACGCCGAGTATTTGCAGAATTGGCAGGAGCTGATCCGGAAGAATAATGCGGCGGCCATTGATGCGCCGTTTATCTCCAACCACGACACCAGCCGGAGCGCTTCCTTCTTCAAGAACAACACCACCCGGAAGATGGCTGCCTCCCTGTATCTGATGGCACCGGGCAATCCCTTTATCTATTACGGCGAAGAGATCGGCATGACCGGTTCCGGCGATGACCCGAACAAGCGGACGG
Source organism: uncultured Ruminococcus sp. (assembly GCA_902772855.1). Taxonomy (GTDB): domain Bacteria; phylum Bacillota; class Clostridia; order Oscillospirales; family Acutalibacteraceae; genus UBA1213. Next base: position 284 of record CACYCG010000136.1, on the reverse strand, counting down.
GTATGTATTGGTCGAGCACGGACACTACCGGCTATGTGGCGAAAATTCCCGGCTCGGTCGGGGTAACGAAGCCCGAAACCGGCGTGGCACAGCAGCAGACGGATGAAAACTCCCTGCTCAGCTTCTACAAGCGGGCCATCCGGCTGCGCAGCCAGAATCCGGAGCTGGCCCGGGGCACTCTGAAAGCGGTCGATCTGGGCAAAGATTCCGTTTCCGGATTTGTGACGGAATATGAAGACTCCAAGGTCATGGTGATCTTTAATGTAGGAACCACCGCCGAAACC
>CACYCG010000135.1 GCA_902772855.1 uncultured Ruminococcus sp. | reverse complement strand
ATTATGTTTGATTGTCTGCTTGATTCATCCAATATCATCAGAATCTTGCACCACTATTTTTCTTTTAAAGAAACTTGATTTCCGTGGCCGCTGGCAAAAAATATCTTGACAATTCAAAAAGCAAATGGTATACTTTCCATCAAAGGTTTGCCGTTTCGATTATCAGGCAAACGGGAAAGGAGTATACAGTATGATTGTAAAAGAGGTTTTTTTTCGCTAACTGAATAGTGGCATGATGATCAGACAGGGGACAGTGTCCCTTCTGTTGACGTGCCGTTTTAGAAACCTTTCGTGATCATAGACTGATGATTCAGCGCACTCGGAAAGGGTGGGCTTTTTCTATGCTTTTCAGCCGCAGAGATCCCGCAAGGGTTGCTTCTGCGGCATTTTTGCGCCCATTTTCAGTCAGCGGGAGAAAAGGATGAACGAAACGAACTGAAATGGGAGGAAATAACATTGACTATCAAAGAGTACGGATTAAATAATGCCCCCGGCGCTGACATCATCGGCGCAGTTCCGGCACGGATCACGGCCGTGCACAAGGGGCGTTTCGGAATCGTGTCTGACTTCGGAGAAGGCTATGCGGTGCTGAAGGGAAAAGAATACTATCATGACAAAGAGAGTTTTCCGACGGTGGGCGACTTTGTCCTGATCGAATACAGCCAAAACGGCGACAGCCGCATTATCAAAACGCTGGAGCGCAGGACGTTCTTTTCCCGCCGGGATCCCGACAAGGGCCGGGGAGAACAGGCGGTTGCGGCCAATTTTGATTATGTGTTCATCATGCAGTCGATGAATTACGACTTCAATATCAAACGGCTGGAACGGTATCTGACCGCTGCCCGTCAGTCCAAAGCGGAGCCTGTGATCGTGCTGACAAAAGCCGATTTGACAGACGATCCTCTGCCGTATATTCTGGAGGCCAGCCGTGTGGCGGAGGGCGTGAGGCTTTGCATTATCAGCGCTAAAACCGGATACGGGATGAACGAACTGTCGCCTTTTTTGCAAAAGGGAAAAACACTGGTGTTCCTTGGCTCCTCGGGGGTCGGAAAATCAAGCCTTGTCAATGCGCTGGCAGGGGAAACGATCATGAATGAAGGCGGCATCAGGGAGGACGACAGCAAGGGACGGCACACCACTACCGCCCGTCAGCTGATCCTGCTGAAAAACGGGGTCATGATCATCGACACCCCCGGTATGCGGGAGCTGGGGATGTGGGATGTCAGCGAAGGGCTGGAGGAAGCCTTTTCGGACGTTGAAGCGCTTGCGCAGTGCTGCCGCTTCCGTGATTGCCGCCACGAAACAGAACCCGGCTGCGCTGTGCAGGAAGCGATCCGAAGCGGGGAACTGGATGAAAGGCGCCTTGCAAGCTACAAAAAGATCAAAACAGAAGCGAAATACGGCGGTGACCCTGCCGAATACCGCCGACAAAAGGAACAGTTTTTCAAGTCGGTGACGGTGAACGAAAGAAAAAAGAAGAAGGTGGTGTACTGACAGGCCTGTCATGGAAAGAGCAATTGAGGAAAAGGCCGATTTGAGATAGGGATAGGGGCATTCACTTGAAAACAGGATAAACAGACACAGCAGGAGCAAAGGCCTTGCAAAAAGGCCGATGCTTCTGCTGTTTGTTGTTCGCTCGGGATGGCTTTTCAGCGTGCTTCCTCTGCCAATTGCTCAGCACAGATCCAGATGGCGTGGGCATATTTCGCAATATCGTCTGATTTGGATAATGCTTCCACAAATTCTTCCTTCGTCATTTCACAGATAGAATCCACTTCGCCATGATGACGGCCGTATTTCGGACACATTTCATACATTTCGCCGAGACCATCTACCGTGCCGCTGGCTTGACAGCTGCTGCAATTCCAGAATAGTTTCAATTTCATCGTGATTTACCTCCTTGCAGTAGGTTTTGTGAAGTCCTGAAGGGTTGGGATGACACGGGGAATGGAGAAGAAAAAGGTTATCATAAAACTTCGATCGTTATTACCTATTGTACTATAATGATAGTCTGTTTTCAGGCATTTCCGACAAAAAATCCCACTATTGTTTTCAAGGATTTGCACGTTCCTGCCCTTCGTTTCCCAAACATCCTGACAATCCGGAACCGTTGACATCGTGGACAGGATCAGACCGGTGTATCATTTCAAAGCCGTAGGAGAATCCTGAGACATCCTCCGGCGTTTTCTTTATGAATAATGTATAATTATTTAGATTTTTTTTATGAGATATTCTACTGTAAAAAGGAGCATATGGCTTGTAAAAGGTTTTTGAGTATGCTATAATGAATGCATCGCTGCGAAAAAGCACATAATCGGCTGACATTTGTTAGATTTGTGCAAATATGGCACTTTTTTCGCTTTCTGTCGGCCGGGTGTTTCTTCGGGCCTATACATTTTTTGGGAGGTTTTTTATCATGGACAAGACTGCTGCAATTCTCATCACCTTTTTCTTCGGCGAGTTTGGTTTACACAGATTTTTGGCTGGCAAGATCGGCACCGGCATCATCTGGCTGCTGACCTGCGGCTGCTTCGGCATTGGCTGGATCTATGATCTGGTTATGGTAGCCACCGGCAAATTCACCAAAAAAGACGGCACCCCGTGGGTGAATGGCTGATCCTGTGCGATTCGTAATAAAAGCGTTGTTCTGCAGTTGTACCTGTGGGACAGCGCTTTTTTGTGCCCCATCAACGGATTCGGCGAATAAGAATTGTCTGCTGCGGTTTTTCCAGAGCTTCCCTTTTTTTCTTAAAATGCCTGTTTTCAAAAAGGGTTTCCCCGGAAAGCCGGTTGAATGTGGTGCGGGAACGTGATAGAATAGGGGCAGGAGAGGGGAGAATAGAATGGAAGACACTCGTTATTATCAGGTGCAAGCTGAAAACCTGCGGGACAGGAGAGGCCTGCGGGTGGCGGATTACTATGCGCTGCTGTCGGAGATCTGGTGTAAGGAAACCTGCGCTCCGAGACTTCGGGAAAAATGGACGGTCGAAAATAAAACCCTGGGGCAGTGCTCCGTCACAGCCTTTCTAATGCAGGACCTGTTTGGCGGGGAGGTGTACGGAATTCTCCGGCCCGGCGGGAATTATCATTGTTTCAACGTAGTGGGGGAGGCTGTGTTCGATCTGACCAGCGAGCAGTTCGGCGATGAGGTGCTGGATTACAGCGGCTGCGCCAGACAGTCCAGAGAGGCCCATTTTGCCCGGCAGGAAAAGAAAGCCCGCTATGACTATCTGAAAACAAAACTGATGGAAGCGCTTGCCGGGTCGTGAACCGGCCCGGCAGGATACTGTTCAGAGAAAGCAGGAGGACAAATGCATTTTGTGAAAGCAAAAGGGATCCTTTCCCCGCAAAACGGAATGAACCTCTATCGGGGCTGTACGCACGGGTGTATCTACTGCGACTCCAGAAGCGCCTGCTACCGGATGGACCATGCCTTCGAGGATATTGAAGTCAAGGAGAATGCGCTGACTCTGCTTGAGGACGCCCTTCGGCGCAAAAGAAAGCCCTGCGTGATCGGCACGGGCGCCATGAGCGATCCGTATATCCCGTTGGAAACCAGCCTGCAGTACACCCGAAACGCCCTTTTGCTGATTGAGCGGTATGGCTTTGGCGTGGCACTCCAGACAAAATCGGCCCGGGTGCTGAGAGATCTGGATATTCTCCGGCGCATAAACGAAAAAACAAAGGCCGTTGTGCAGATGACGCTGACGACGGCCGATGAAGAGCTGTGCCGGATCATCGAACCAAACGTCAGCACGACCAAAGAACGGGTGGAAGCGCTGAAGCTCCTGCATGAAAACGGGATCCCCACCATCGTCTGGCTTTGCCCGATCCTCCCGTTTCTCAACGATACCCCCGAAAACATCCGGGGGGTGCTGGAAATGTGTGTTGATGCCGGTGTGAAAGGGGTCATCTGCTTTGGCATGGGCCTGACGCTGCGGGAAGGGAACCGGGAGTATTTTTACCGGAAGTGCGAGGAGCATTTCCCCGTCCTGAAGGAGCGCTACATCCATCGGTTCGGACAGCGCTATGAGATCGTCAGCCCCCGTCAGGAGGAACTGATGACCCTGTTTCATGCCGTTTGCCGTCAGCACGGCCTCATGCACCGGAACGAGGAGATCTTTGCCTATCTCCATCAATGGGAAGAAAAACCGGAGTATGAGCAGTTGACGTTTTTCTGACACAAAAAAGGACCGGAGCTCCGAATTTTCATCGGGGCTCCGGTTTGATCGTTCCCGGGAAGGAGAACGCTCAGGAGGCGGTTACCGTGAAGGTTTTCTGCGCTGTTTTTCCGGTGCTGTCTTTTACAACGATTTTGACGTTGTAGGTTGCCTTCATGGTGGGGGTAAAGGTGGCGGTGGTATCGGTTCCGAATTCGGTGCCGATTTTCGTATAGCCGCTGCTGGTGGATTTCTTGTAATAGAAAGCGTAGGTATAGGGGGCCGTTCCTCCGCTGGCCTGAGCGGTCAGGGTGACGGCTGTTCCCTTGGTCACTTCGGCAGCGCTGATGGTGCTGAGGTTGGAAAGATCGTTTGTCACAGCGGTGGCCGTGATCGTGTACTGTCTGGTAACGATCGTGCCGGCGCTGTCCTGCACATTGATGCGGACATAATACTCTGCCGTGGAAGCCGGGGTAAAGGTGGCGGTGGTGGCGTCGCCGTAGGGGGTCCCGATGGCGGTAAAGCCTTTGCTGGTGGATTTCTTGTAGTAGAAGGCAAACCGGTAGGCTCCCTCACCGCCGGCGGCTGCCGCTGTAATGGTGATGGGGGTGTTTCTCTGGGTGGTGGTTTTGTCAACGGTGGAATTGTTGACAAGGTCGTTTCCGGTCGGTTTGGTGGAAGTAAGTTCAAAGATCTGCGTGGCGATCGTGCCGGATTCGTCTTTGACGTTGACCCGTACATAGTAAGTGGCCACGGTGGACGGGAAGAAGCTGACTTCCGTCATGCTGCCGTAAAGTTCCCCGATAATGGTCCAGGTCTTGCTGGAGGCTTTCTTGTAATAGAAGGCGTATTTGCAGGTGCCTTCTCCGCCCTCTGAAGCGCCCCGCACAAAGATGGTGGTGCGCTGCGGCACGGACGTGGAGCTGATGGTGGAAAGGTTTCTGAGTTCTTTTTTGCTGACGGAGAGGGCAAATTCCTTGTCAGCGGTGGCTCCGGTGCTGTCCTTTACGGTGACTTTTGCCTGATATTCTCCCACGCTGTCGGGCTGGAAGGCGGCGTAGGTCTGTGTGCCAAAGGGAGTGCCGATGGCGGTCCAGGCGGCATCGGTCGATTTTTTGTAATAGAAGGCATAGGTGTAGGGGGAGGTGCCGCCCTGTGCGGCGCCGGTGAGGAGGACTTCATCTCCGAGCAGAGCGGTTTCTGCGCTGATCTGAGAGAGGTTTTCCAGCGGATCCTGTCCCAGCACCCGGCAGGTGATGGTGATTTTGTTGGTGGACGGTGTGAAGACGATGTCCAGCAGGTTGGTGGTGCTCATCCCGTAAACGGTAATGCTCTTGCCCCGGCTGCTGTGCTCTTCAAGGGTCTGTTCAAACGTCTGACCGGCCGCAAAGTCAAATTTGGCGCTTGTGGAAAGGCAAATGTATTTTCCGGTCTTTTTGTTATACAGGCTGCAGCTGAAGTTGTTGGTGCTCTTGGGGGTATAGGTCAGTTTGTAGGAGCCGGTGCCGTCGGGCTGCAGGAAGGTGTCCACATTCGTCCAGTCGTGCTCGTCGGCAACATAATAAAGAAGGGCATAGGTCTCATCGGGTTCCGGAATGACCACGGTCCCGCCGAAATCGTTCGGATCCACCGCAAAGTTATTGACCGTATATTTATTGCCGGAGGTTCCTTTGATGGAGAATCCGTTGTACTGGAACTTGACCAGGGAGAGATCGACGGTTTGTTTTTCGTTGCTGCCGTTGTTGAAAATGAGGTTCGGGTATTCGCCTGTGGTGTTGAAGGCGACTTTGTAGACGTCTTTGTTGTTGCTGTCCGCTCCGACCTTGCTCAGCTTGACGCCCGGCCATTCTGCATTCTTGCTGCCGTTGTTATCCCATGCATAGGCGTACACGGAACTCCAGTTCTGGTTGTTGACAAAATAATAGGTGTCGTACAAATCGTAATAGGTGCTGTCGCCGGTATAGACAGAAAGCGCATTGAGTTTTTCCAGAAACTCATCTAAAACGCTTTCGTCCGCCGTTGTCTGATCTTTGTAGGCATAATACAGTTTCTTCAGGGCCTGATAGCTGTCGTAGGACGCATAGGTATATTTGTCGGACAGAACGGCCTTGACGATAGCCAGACGGCCGGTGATGTCAACGGTTTTGTTCTTAAGCGGTCTTTCGGCGGGCGCAGGATTGACAGCGGAGGAAGAGGTGCGGGCGCCTTCCATGACGTAGCTGTACTGTGGATAGTAAAGATTCGTCCGAACATCCAATCCGTTGAAAACGACTTCGTTTTCAAACACCTGCACAATATAACCCTGAGAACCGTAGCCTTCTTCGATGTAGCTCATGGACCCGTCTATGATCTTGCTGGTGCCGCCCACACTGGGGTTGTGGATCATATGGCAGGCGTGGCCGTTATCGTTGAAATAGTTATAGTTTTCGTCAAAATCGAGGTGGGTATGGCCGGAAACGAAGATGATGTTCGGAAAATCCTGAAGGATCTTCTTGAACTGTTTATTGGTGCCCTTGTCCCCGTCCATCAGGCCGCCGTAATGCGGGTTGTCGATGTCATCGCCGGCGCCGTAGGACCGGATGGGGGCGTGCTCCACCAAAAAGATGTTTCTGCTGGTGTAATTCTGCTCGATCAGGGTTCTGGCCCAGGCAAGCTGCGGATCGGAAAAAACAGCGTCATTATTCGGATCCTTGCTCAGTTCCAGACACATGAAAATGAACAGATCTCCTGTTTTTTCTTCGATCATGCTGTAATACGGCGTGGAGCTCCGGGAGCCGTCGGTGCCGGTGCCTCGGATGTATTTTTCCAAGCCGGTGGGAACGTCGTCTTTCAGTTCGTGGTTGCCGATACATTCCCAGATGGGATTGACAAAATCGCTTTGGCTGAGGATCCTTTCATAGCTGCTCCATTCTTCATCCAGCGTGGAGCAGGTGACACAGTCGCCGGAAACAACGACATAATCCGACTGCCTTTCCGCACTGATCTGCAGGGCGCTGCGCAGGTTGGTCTTTGCATTGACCCACCAGACTTTGGCACGCTCGTCAATGTGCAGATCGGAGAGGGAGGTGAAGGTGTACAGCAATTCTCCGCTGTTGTGGGAAAGCTGCTTGGTCTGCGGAATGTCATATACACAAACGGCATCCGAGACCTGAAGGGAAGAGGTGGCGGCGATGATCTTGGTGGCCTGGTAGGGGATCACGGTGTGGTACCCGAGCTGTACGCTTCTCGTTCCGCCGGAGCTGGAGGAGAACTCTAAAAGCGGAGCATAATCCGCTAAGGCTTTGGTGTCGTCAGCCCAATACAATTTGTAATTCCCGCCGGAGGAAAACTGGAAGGTGATGGTGCCTTCCGCATACCCGGCTTTGGTGGTCTGGTTTCCGCTGAAGGTGTACCCGATGGTCGCTGAGGAACCCGGGTCGGCGGCCAGAACGGTCCCTGCGGGGGAGAGCATCATCGGAACGGTCAGGGCAGCCGAAAGCAGGACAGCGGCTGCTTTGGAGAAGGATCTTGAACGCATAAAAACACCCTTTCTTTCATATTGTCAGCCCGGGGAGTTGCAGCTCTCCGGCGCAGGGCTGTTTGAACGGACTGTTGATAATCCTATAAACAAATCGGGAACTTTTTGTTTATATTACCATCTATCACCCGAATTATAACACAAATGACACGGACTGTAAAGGGGGAATTAAAAAAATATTCATAAATATTTCATCAATTGGAAACATGAGCAAAGTGAGAGAATAAATGCCACAACAAAGCCGGAAAGCGTGCGGATGGAAAGAGAAAACGGGAAGCCGCCCCAAAGCGGTTTCCCGTTTCTTTCCGGTATGCGATCGCAGGGGGGATCAGCCGACGGGGATACCGTTTTTTCTGCACAGATCCAGCCAGTCGCCGTATTCATCGAGCAGGAGGGTATAGAGTTCCTCATCGCTGACAGCGTCCAGATCGTTGACGTTTGCAAAATTAGCATTGTCGATGAATCTCCCGGTGAGGGTATCCAGCCGCTCCAGAAACTCAAACTGTTCTTTTCCGATCCCGATAAACTTCCAGAAGATATTCTTTTTGGAAGCCTCTGTCAGCACGTCCTTGGAGGCCCGTTTGTCGGAATTGGCGCCGTCGGTGATAAAGATCACGAAGGTCGGAATCTTTTCCGGGCTACGTTCGGCGTATCGCTGCAGGATCTCATTCATGATCGGGGCATAGCAGGTACCGCCGAAATGATCTTTTTTGGAGAGGATGACCTTGCTGACATAATCTTCGAGGATATCGGGAGTAACGGGGGCCAATTCCTTATAGACGGAGTCAAACCAATAGAAATCCAGCTCGGCGTTATCGTCAAAGTACATCGCCATCGGAAAAATGCGTTCCAGAAGAGTTTGGATAGTGCCGTCCTGATACATTTTTCTCATGGAGCCGGAATGGTCGAGTGCAAACACGACCCGTGCCTTGGTCCCTTCAAAAGAGGTTTTTCTGGCCTTTTGTTCGATAATATCTTTCCGCAGACAGAGTTTATGGTTCAGTTCCGGGTTTTTGGTCAGGCTGACCGTTTTTCCGGCAGAGGGAGCTGCCGGTGCTTTTGGTTTTTGTTGTCCGAAGAATCCCATGATGACCACTCCTTTCATTTCCTGCTATTATACACCCCTTCCCCTCAAAAATCAAGGCAGGCAGCGGCGGCGACCGTGTCAAGTTGTTCTGGGAAAATTCAAACAGCTCTTAATCTGGCACAGGCTTTTAAGAGGATCGTCGTGCCTGTAAGTTT
>CACYCG010000134.1 GCA_902772855.1 uncultured Ruminococcus sp. | reverse complement strand
CGCTGTGTCTGGTTGACTTTATTCTCTTTGGCTGGTATAATGGTTGGGACACACATTCTTATCGGATCTCGAAGGGGGACCTGTTTGTATGCTGTATATTCTGGAACATACCGAAAGGCTGGATGATCGTTTTGTGGAAGCAGCCCTTCCCTTTCTCAGTCTGCAGCGGCTGCAGATGATGGATCAGCGGCGTATGCTGCTGGATAAGGTGAATACAGCGGCTGTGTATCTGCTGCTGCGTCACGCCCTGAAAAGAGAATACGGCTTTTCGGAAGCGCCGGAGTTTGTATTCGGACATAACGGAAAGCCCTATCTGAAAAAAACGGACGGGGTATTCTTTAATTTCAGTCATTGCCGCTGCGCCTGTGCCTGTATTCTCTCTGAAAAGGAAACCGCTGTGGATATCGCCGACCGGAGGAAGATCTCTTTTTCTACCGCCGCCTATTTTTGTTCGGAAGAAGAACTGCGGCTGGCTAAAGAAGAAAAAGAGCCCCAGGCGATGCTGCTGCGGCTCTGGTGTCAGAAGGAATGCTGCTCCAAAGGGAATGGAGCAGGGCTGTCGGCAGATTTCAAAAAGCTGAAGCCGGAAGAAGTGCCTTCCCTTCATACCATTGAAACCCCCGGCTACGTTCTTTCTTATTTAGGAGAAGAGGAACTGTCTCCGATCGTTTTTCGTCCCGAAGAACTGCTGGATCTGTAACAGGGTTTGTAAGAAATCTTTTCTTATGCTTTATGCTTCTAAAAAGTACCCTCCCCTGTTCCATTCCTGCTCCAAATACCGGGCTACACCGTCTTCATAACTGGCGCCGATGATCAGATCGGCGCATTTTTTTACCTCTTCTGCGGCATCTCCGACAGCAATCCCAACGTCGGCAGCCTGCAGCATCCCGATATCATTCAGGTTATCCCCGAAGGCCACCACCCGGTCGGCGCCAAGGCGTTTTTTGATTTCCAGCATTCCCGCTGCTTTTGTAGCGCTGCTGCAGAAGATCTCTAAAAAATAAAGGTCTGAATAATTATCGCTGTACAGAGTGGGCCGAACGCCGGGAATAGCCTGCACCGCCTGGCAGATCGGTGCTAACCGTTCATAGGCGTCTACCATCGTAAAATAAATGACCTGATCCTGCTCCCCCGCCGTGATGTGGGGGACCTGCGAAAAGCTTTTATAATCCTGATTTTTTCTGGCTTCAAAAAATGCCTCTTCTACCGGATTGCTCAGGGTTTCAAATTCCACATGAATGCCATAGTCCCGGTCGGATTTATACACAAAAGCCATTCTTCCAAACGAGCGCAGCACAGAAAGTACGGCGTTTGCGGCCTGCGGGTCAATGGCTGTGCTGGAGATATAGTCTCTTTTGACAAAATCATACAGCAGGACTCCGTTGAGCTGCACGCAGGGGAGCTTTAATCTGAGGGGTGACAGGAGATGTACCGCAGAGAGACTGCGGGCGGTAGCGGCTGTGAACCAAAGCCCGTTTTCTATCATGGGCCTGAGGATCCGGATCGTTTCTTCAGACAGATGAGCCTGACGGTCCAGCAGGGTCCCGTCCAGATCGGAAATGAAAAGTGTTTTCATGAAAGGGACCTCCTTTGATTACGCCCGGGGCTGGCAGTGATAGGTTGCTTCATCAAAAGAGAGAAGTTCTCCTTCTTCGGAGAAAAATCCGGTGATCTCTCGTCCGCTGAGGGTGTCGATCACTCCTTCTCCATACGCCTGCCCCTTTTGGAAGGCGCCGGTGTAGCGGTGATCGGAATATAGGATGGTTCCTCTTCCTTCCGGAAGACCGTCTTGGAGCTGCCCGGTATAAATGCCCTCCCCTACCTGCATTTCAAGCGCATATTCCGGCGCTGTGCGGCAGCGGTTATAGGAGCAGTCTCCCGCTTCGGGACATTCGGGAAGCTCTGAAAGCTGACGAAACACGACCCGCATGGGCTTTTCGGGAGAATTGTTTTTGAAAATTCCCTCAAACTCTTTTTCACAATGACTGCCGAACGTGCAGCCCATGCCGTTATGCTGCCCGTCCCGGATACTTCCACAGTACTGCACGATCCCTTCCGCCGTAAATTCCCAGGCGTAAATGGGTTCGTCTTTTTCGTACAGGCATTTGCGCAGGATCCTTCCGTTTTCGATGACGTTGATCCTCCCCTGCCGCTGTCCTTTTGAGAAGAGTCCGACGTAGCGGGGCAGACCGTCTTCATACAAGGTCCCGCATCCTTCGTAGTGGTCGTCTTTCCACATTCCTTCGTACACGACGTCCTGACCTTTCATGGAAATTCCAAAACCACAGCGTTTTCCTTGTGAAAAAGCGCCCTCATAGATCAGCTCTCCGGCTTCATACAGCTTTCCGCTTCCCTCATAGCAGGAGTGGACGAAATCCCCTTCGTAGACCTTCTCTCCCCGGCAGTATTCGATTCCCTTGCCGGTGCGGTGCATATCGGTCCATTCTCCGCAGTACAAAAGCTGTCCTTCCGCATTGTACTCATTGAAAATGCCGGTCGGTTCTCCATCCACAAACCGTCCTTCCGCATAGCCGCCGTCATCACGGTACAAACGTCCGGTGCCGTTATAAGTGTTGTGGGAAAAATGGCCGGTATACAGGGTGCGCCCGTGGGCATCGGTGAGAGTGCAGACACCTTCCGCTTTTCCATTTTGAAACTCTCCGGACAATAAACCGCCATCCGAAAGGTACTGCGTTCCGGTTCCGTGCGGGAGGTTATGGAACCATTGACCGCGATAATCGAGGCTGCCGTCCTCTCGGTAGGAAGTGCCTTCCCCGACACGCATCCCGCCTCGATAGCCGCCGACATACAGGAGATTCCCTTCGGCATCAAACTGGGTGCCGGTGCCCATGAAGACACCGTTTTCATATTTTCCGACAAAAAAGGTATCTTTCTCCGGAGAGTAGGTAATGCCTGCTCCGCTGCGTTTGCCGCCGGAGGTTTTTCCAACATATACTAAATTGCCTTCCCGGTCAAAGCTGGCGCCGACACCGACAGCATCATTCTGCTTCCATTTTCCGATAAAGGCGCTGCCGTCGGAGGCGGAAAAAGCAACTCCGAGACCGCTGCGGCGGTTTTCCTGCCATTGACCGGCGTAGCAAAGGGAGCCGGACTTAAAATAATATACCCCGAAACCGTCCCGCATATCCTCCCGATAGCCGCCTTCATAGGCGGTGCGGCCGTTGGCCATAGCGGTGCGGCCGCAGCCGCTTCGCTGATCGTTCTGAATGTCTCCGAAATAATAATACTGACGTCCGCCTGATTCAATAATGAGCTTGTCCATGTATTCAAACGGGCAGCCCTGCATCAGCAGGCATTCCGAAGGCTTTTCAGCCTGTTCCGGAGAATCGGCAGAAAAGCTCTCGGCAGAAAGGTCGGGAACAGCGTTTCCTTCCCGTTCTTCCGGAAGGCTGTGTTCCGAAAGATCCACAGCAGATTCGGGTTCCGGCTGTTTATCTGTCCCTTCGGGGTGTTCCGGAGCTTCGGCAGAGATGGGCAGCGGCGGTTCTTCTATTGCTTCGGCGGATGCTGCTGCGATCGTTTCGGCGCCTTCCGGCACATCAAATATGGCTGCTCTGGCGGGGAGATCGGTTTCTTCCGGCTTTGCGGTATCAGACAGGTCAACGGACAGGGAGGGTTCAAACTCTTTTCCCGCCGGCTGGGACGGCACATCGGCAGGGGCAGAAAGGAGCTCCTGCAGGGCTTTTTCCCGCCGTTTTGCTTCTTCGGCAGTGCAGTAATAAAACGTTCCGCAGCTTGTTCGGCACAAGAGGGACGGTTCCCCCGCAGAGCGGTTGAGAGCGGCGGTTTTTTCCCGGTCGAGGACTTTTTCAAACGGATAGAGGACAGCCGTGGCGCCGCTGTTGTCTTTCCGCAGAATCACCGGAATTTCTCCCTCCTGAGAAGGGGTAAAGATGAGCGCCGGCATGGCGGCATTTTCCGGAGTATAATAGGCGGTGGAAAGCCACTGGTGGTGATTATCGAAGCGGCTTCTTTTGCACAGGCGGCGCTCAGCATCGGTCGTATCCACGAGATAGCCGGAATCTCCTTCCGGGTAGGAGCGTTCACAAGGAAGGGATTCCACCGTTTTTTTCCATTTCAGCGGACGGCCGGCTTCGATGGTATAGGCGCAGCGGTATTGGATTCCGCCTATCTGCAGACTGATGCGGTTTTTCTGGCGGCGCCCGGTTTCAAAATACTGCTCCCGCAGATTTCCGAGAAGATCGCTTCCGTCTGGCACTTCTGTTCCGGTCAGGCAAAGGCTGTAGATCTTCATGTCCGGTTCTGCTTTTTGAATGAATGTTACGTCCATCTTTTCTTGTCATGTCCCTTCCATAGCGTTCTCAGTTTATCATACAATACTTACACTCTTTTTGCAAGAAGCTGCGACAATTATTCGGAAAAAATTGCCTTTTTCGCTTTTCTGCACGGGGAAAATATGGTATACTGTATCTGCGAAAAAATAATCGTGACAGGAGGTATCTTATGGATCTGATAATGCTTGAACAGACGGAACTGCCGGAGGAATGGAATGAGAAGATGTCCTTTTTTGAAAAATGGATGAGTGAAAAATCCGATTGGCTGATCGGTCTGCTTCCGAATTTGATTGCCGCTGTGGTGCTGCTGGTAGGCGGATGGTGGCTGATCAAGCTGCTCCGGCATATCGTGAAAAAAGCGCTTCAAAAAGCAAAAGCGGAACCCACGGTGATCAGTTTTCTGGATTCCCTGATCCATGCGTCCTCGAAAATCGTGCTGTTTGTGGCGGTGATCGGAACGCTCGGGTTTGATGTGACCACTATTATTACCGCTATCGGTGCGGCAGCGGTAACGGTTGGTCTGGCTTTGAAGGACAGCCTTTCCAATGTGGCCAGCGGAACGCTGATCATTCTGAACCATAAATTCAAAACAGGGGATTTCATCGAAACGGAAGGAATCATCGGGGAAGTGATGAAAATTGAAATGATGTATACCACCCTGCGGACCTATGATTACAAGGAAGTGCTGATACCCAATTCCCGGCTGACTTCCAATAACGTCATCAACCATTTTTCGCTGGACTGCCGGAGGGTCGATGTGCCTGTGCCGCTGGCGTATAAAGAGGATGTGGCAAAGGCCCGGGAAGTGATCCTTCAGATCGTCAAAAACTATGACCGTATCCTGCAGGATAAGCCGAACCGCATTATCGTAGATAAGTTCAATGACAGCAGCGTGGATCTGTGGGTGTGGGTATGGTGCAAACCGGAAGATTACTGGCCGGTGATCTTCTATATGCGGGAAAAAATCAAGCTCGCTCTGGAAGAAGCCGGGATCACGATCCCGTTTAATCAGATGGATATTCATATAGACGCTCCTGCAGGAGTGGCTTTGTTATCGAAGGGAGATGCAAACAAATGATCCTTGCTATTGACGTTGGAAATACCAACATCGTTCTTGGCGGCGTGACCAGACGGGAGATCCACTTTTCGGCCCGCATTCAGACCGATAAGAATAAAACCGAAGATGAATATGCGGTCATTATCAAGACCCTTGTCGAGATCAACCGCTGTCGTCTCGAAGAGATCGAGGGCGCTATTATTTCATCCGTAGTGCCCCAGCTCAATGAAGTGCTGAAAAAAGCCGTGATGCGGCTGACGCCCTGTCAGCCGATGATTGTGGGGCCGGGACTGAAAACGGGGCTCCATATTTGTATCGACAATCCGGCAACCCTCGGAAGCGATATTGTTGTGGGCTGTGTGGCGGCTTCGGCAGAATATCCTAAGCCGCTGATCGTGATCGATATGGGCACTGCCACGACCGTGGTCGTGGTGGACCGGGACGGGATCTACCGGGGCGGTGTAATCGTCCCCGGTGTGAAGGTTTCTATGCAGTCTTTGACGAAAAATGCGGCTCTTCTTCAGGAAATCAGTCTGGAAGCGCCGGGAAAGGCTATCGGGACCAATACGGCTGATTGTATGCGTTCCGGAATCGTGTTCGGAAACGCTGCTATGATCGACGGACTGATCGACCGGATTTCCTCGGAGATCGACGGGGACCCCACTGTTGTCGCTACGGGAGGGCTGGCGCCGAAGATCATCCCGCATTGTCAGCACAAGATCTTTCTCGATCCGAATCTGCTGCTGAGAGGGCTGTGGATCATCTACGATAAAAATACAAAAAAGACATAAACAGGAAAAAGGTCCGGGCTGTCCGGACCTTTTTGATTTACAGATGGTCTTCATGGGGGGAGTCTGCTCGGGCATACTCGTAGAACGTATGCGGCAGTTTTCCGGGGACATGGCGCTTTGATACAAGTCGAAATTCATCGGGGGAAAAAGCCGGAAAAAACGTATCCCCGCTGAAAAAGGCGTCCACCATCGTCACATACAGCCTTTGTGCATCCGGCAGCGCCCGGATATAAAGCTGTTCTCCCCCGATAACAAAGACGTTCTCCTCCGGGGCACACAGCGAAAGAGCTTCTTCCCAGGAGGAGGCGCTTTCGCATTCCGGATGCTCAAACCCTTGCCGGGAGAGAACGATATTTCTCCTGCCCGGCAGCGCACGCCCGATGCTTTCAAAGGTTTTTCGTCCCATCAGGACCGTGTGCCCCATGGTCAGCGCTCGGAAGTGGGCAAGATCGTCCGGCAGGTGCCAGGGAATGGATCCGTTCCGGCCGATGACACGGCTGCGGTCCATAGCGGCTATGATAGACAGCATACGGTTTTCTCCTATCGTTTCAGTTCTTTCAGCAGTTCTGCCATGGTTTTGTGCAGCAGCGGGTGCCGGACAAAGGGGGCGATCTCTGTCATCGGTTCCAGTACGAACCGTCGGTTGTGCATATCGATATGAGGAATCTGCAGCTCCTCCTCCTCTATTACCTGCCGGTCGTACAGAAGAATATCCAGATCCAGCGTGCGGCGGCCCCAGCGGACAGTGCGTTTTCTTCCGGCCTGTTCTTCCAATTGGTGCAGAAACTGCAGCAGTTCGTGGGGAGAAAGCAGGGTCTCCAGCAAAACCGCTCCGTTGAGAAAATCTTCCTGTTCTACTCCGCCATAGGGCTCGGTATTGATCAGGGAGGATACCTTTTTGACCGTACATTCCGGATGTTCATCAAGCTGACGAATGGCCTCCCGCAGAAAGGCTTCACGATCGCCAATATTGGAACCGATGGACAGATAGACCCGGTGCCGCTGCAGCGTACAGGTGACGGAAACGGTTTTCAGGGCGGCTGAAAGGGGCGCATGGGGTTTGCTGACGGTCAGGGTAAGGCTTTCAACTCCATCAAAGCTGCGGAGCACGGCTGCAGCGGTCCTGCGGGCGGCGGTTTCAATCAGGTCGTAGGATCGTTCGGTAAAAGCTGCTGCCATGATCTCGCACACTTTTCCGTAATCGACCGTTTTTTGAAGATCGTCTTCCTTTGCGGCTGACGAAAAATCTGTTGTCAGCACCGCTGTCAGAAGGAAAACCTGTCCCTGCTGCTTTTCTTCCGGAAATACTCCGTGATACGCAAAAATCTCAACGTCTTCTATGGTGATCCGATCATTCATCGTTATTCCTCCGGATGGCGAGCGCCATTTTTATTGCCCGCACGTTTGCCTGTACATCATGGACCCGAACGAAAGCGCAGCCCGCTAACACCCCTGCCGCTGTGAGCGCTAAAGTGCCTTCCAGCCGTTCTTCTACCGGCAGGTGCAGGGTGTTTCCAATGACGGATTTCCGGGAACAAGCCAGCAAAACCGGGTACGGGCCCCGGCAGAAGACCGCCATTTCCCGAAGGACCTGCAGGTTCATCTCATAGGTTTTTCCAAAGCCGATGCCGGGGTCGATCATGATCTGGTTTTCCGGTATGCCGGCCTGTACTGCTGTCTTAACCGAAAGGGCAAGATCCTGCTGGATTTCCCCGATCAGATCGTCATAAACGGCTGACGCCCGATTATGCATCAGGCAGCAGGAGGCGCCAAAGGAAGAAACCGTTTCTGCCATGAGCGGATCATAGCGAAACCCCCAGATATCATTCACCATCGCAGCGCCCGCTTCCAAAGCGGCCCGCGCGACCGGGGCTTTGTAGGTGTCGATGGAGAGCGGTATGTCAAATCGCTCAGAGGCCGCCCGGATCAGGGGGGATGTGCGCTCAATTTCCTCTTCCGGGGAGATCATCTGATACCCCGGACGGGTGGATTCTCCTCCAATATCTATGATGGAAGCGCCTTCCTGTATCATTTCTTCGATACGGAACAAGGCCTGGTCGACTGCCTGATACCTTCCTCCGTCGGAAAAAGAATCGGGCGTGAGATTCAGGATCCCCATCACATAGGCTTCGTGGGTGGTGTCAAAGTTTTTTCCGCCAATAAGCATGGCGATTCCTCCTATTCCGGTCGGTGCCGTCAGTAGATGATGGTTTGGTTCTTTTTTTCTTCCGGCCAATAGCAGTCGGGAGAAGCCGGGCAGAGCATACAGGTTCGGGAGAGCTTGTCAGCCCGATACAGCAGCATCGAAAGCAAAGAGGCAGTGTTCGCTCTGCGGTGCTCGGAAATGGCCTGACAAATCAGAGCGGTTTCTTCCGGAGAAAAACCACAGTCCGGCAGAATGACGGAAGCTTCCTTCGCTCCGGTGATACTGTGGTCGGGTTCTTCCCGGGACGGCCGTCCGATATCGTGCAGAAGGGCCGCTGCATAGATCCATTCTTTTGGGCAGGGAATCTGCTCTTCCAGGGAAAGAATATACATGATCCGTGCCGTGCTGAGTAAATGTTCCATTCCGTGACGGCAAAAACGGCGGTCGGCTTCCTGAAAGTCAATATCCCGCAAAAGGCTTCTGAAACGCTGATGATTCAAAATGGCATCTATCCGACTCATGTTTTTCATAAGGTCCTCCCTTGTATGCTGTTCTTCCCCGCTGTGCCACGCCTGCCTCTTCGTTTTTGGATCGGCTATGGATACGGGTATCCGAATACAGGCCTTTCCTATTGTGGCAGCGCAGACTTCTCAGGCTGATTCCCGAAAAAAGCTTTTTCTGATATCTATCCTTCTTGTTCAATGAAAAAACGGTCACCACAGCGGAGAACAGGAGGATGATTCATTCCTTTTGATTCAGCCAATCGTATATGATCTTCTTGTCTTCCTCGTGGAAATCGTGAAGGTCGTCTTCATAGGAAACCAATTTGCATTCGGTGTGGTCTTTCAGAAGCTGATACATTCTTTCTCCCTGTGAATACGGGACCTGTGTGTCTCCTTTGCTGTGGAGGATCAGGGTGGGGACCTTTATGTCCTGCGCCCAGCAAACAGCAGACCGTTTTTCGTATTCGGCGGGGTTTTGTTCCGGTG
>CACYCG010000133.1 GCA_902772855.1 uncultured Ruminococcus sp. | reverse complement strand
TTCGCACGTTTTTCTCTCTATGGAGAATTGTATGATTTGACCTACACCACCTACACTCAGTAACGCCGACTGTACCCCAAGGGCAACTCCGTCTCTGGACTCTGCCGCCCTTTGAATAGGGTGGACGGAAACTTTGCTTTCCTTTGCAAAAACTTTGCCGCTTTCTATTCTTCAGGTGCAAGCCCCGGAAGGGGGGTCTGGGGGCACTCCCCCAGACCCGGGTGCAGCGCCGCCGCTGCCGCTGGCGTACGGGTTGTTGACAAATGGGGGTGGAAAGGGTACAATGAGGATAGCAAGAAGAAAGGACGGGTAGCGATGGGTGATCTGAACAAAGAGCAGCTGCAGGAAGGAGAACCAATCATCACCTTCCGGAATGTCACAAAGGTGTATACCCTTTATCGCAACAGCCGGGAGCAGTTCAAGGCGTTGTTTATCAATTCCAAAAAATACAAGCGCCACAAAGCGCTGGACGGAGTGAGTTTTACCATCAACAAAGGGGAGTCGGTGGCGCTGGTCGGGCGCAACGGAGCGGGAAAATCCACCGTGCTGAAAATGATTACCGGCGTAGCCTTTCCCACCAGCGGGGAAGTGCAGGTCAAGGGACGGGTCGCCGCTCTGCTGGAGCTTACCGCCGGGTTTTCCCCAGATATGACCGGACGGGAGAACATCAGCTTCAAATGCTATGTACTGGGGCTGGACGATAAGGAAATTCAGGAGATCGAGCAGAAAGTCATTGATTTTGCCGATCTGGGGGATTATATTGACCAGCCGGTGCGGACTTATTCTTCCGGTATGAAAATGCGCCTCGGCTTTGCCATCAATATCAATACGAACCCCGATATCCTTGTAATCGACGAAGCCCTCAGCGTGGGCGATGCCGCTTTCAAAAAGAAATGCAAGGAAAAGATCAAAGAAATGATCTCCAAAGACATCACCGTTCTGTACGTCAGCCACAGCCGGGATATTCAGGAGATCTGCCAGCGCTGCATCTATCTTCAGAAAGGGCAGGTCCTTTTTGACGGCACCATGCAGGAAACACTGGAAAAATATCCGGAATTAGCCAAATAAACCGTATCGAAAAGAGCGCTCTTCGGGACGCTCTTTTTGCATACAAAAAGGAGACAAAATGGACCCTATCAAGTCAGGAACCCTTTCCCCCGCCAACAACCAGCCGGTTTTCCATCGGAAGGAAACCATCTTCTTCATGCTTTTCGTTCTCCTCTCTTCTTGCCTGCTGAGTTGGTTTTTTCTTTTGCTCCATTCTTCTTTTTCACCGGACGGCAGAGCTTCGTTTTACGAAAAAGCCGCTATGGGGAAGGACGTCCGCCTTCTGATCGTGGGAGACAGTATCGCCTGCGACACCGGAGAGACCCACTGGAGCCACCTTGTAGAGCAGGAATTGGAAAAAACGTATCATCTGTCGGTTTCCATCAGCAATATCTCCCTGAGAGGGACCTCCTCCTATGCCGGGATGGTTTCCACGCAGCAGCTTCCGCCGGAGGAGACCTTTGATGCCGTGCTGGTTTGCTATGGGCAGAATGACCCGACGGAAGACTTTTCCCTCTATTACGAAGCCCTGCTTCGGGCGGTTCGTCAGCGCTGCCCGTCAGCGTCGGTGGTTACGATCCTTGAATCCTCCCAGCGGACCTTTACACAGAAGATGAACCAGATCCTCGACCTTTCTGCCTACTACCAATGTCCCACCGTGGATACCATTACGCCTTTTCAGGCTTCGTATGACACCTTGGTTCGGGACGGCGTTCATCCTAATGAAGAGGGCGACCGCATCTATGCACAGGAGATTCTCCGGGTTCTGGAAGAGGGAATTCGTCAGCATCGGGGGCCGGGGCCTTCCGCACTCAGCCCGAAAGATGAAAGAGTGCTGTTGCTCGATGAACTGCACCGAAAAGAAAAGCCCGCTCTGGTGGAAAAAGACAGTGGTTTTGTCTGGGAGGGACCGCTGGAAGGCTGGGTGCTGGGAGTGGATTTCTGGGATACCCCGGATAACGGCACTATCCGGATTCTGGTGGATGACAAAGAATACATATTGCCGCAAAGCGGCTATTCACAGCGGCTGATCCTGCCAATCATGCTCAGCTCGGCGGATCATCCGCAGACATTTCGGGACATACGGGTAGAGTTTGAGGAGGGGGAACAGGGCATCATCGCTCGCGGCGGTTTCAAAGGCCTGCTCCTCAGCAGTTAATGACAAACTTGAAACCTGTTTACAAGAATCATGCAGATTTGTCATAACGCTGACACAAAGTTTATTTTTTGTTCAAAATACCACTTGACAAACGGAATATTACAAATTGTTATACCTTTGGTCGAAAAGCCCAGAAAAAAGGATTGTTAAATATCTTTCCACCTTTTTAACAGGGGAAAACCCCCGATTGATTCAACTTTTCCACAAAGTTTTCCACAAACAATCCCCGGTTTCCCCGGGTTTTCCACCGAGTTATCAACATTTACACATTGTATAATTCTTTTTTAGATTTCTACTGGAGAAAAACAATAGGGAAACGGCGGGGGATAAAAGGTCAGAACGATGACCAAAAAAACCATTCCGAACAGAAAAACGGCAAACACCGGAAGGAAGGCTCCAAGAGGGACCCTGCGGGCGTACAGGGAAAAGCTGACTCCCTGTGCTGTCAGAAGACCGGCCCCGGCCATCAGGGAGGCCAATTGGCAGCACCATTCCCCGCAAAGAGCGCCAACCGCCGGGTACACGCCGAGCAAGACCGTTCCCAGCGCCAGCAATCCCACGGCTTTGTCCCCCACAAAATCCGCCAGTGACGGCCGCAGACAGGCCAGTTCTATCACGATAAAACAAAGATAGGCCAGCGCAAAGGGCTTGAACAATTCCCAGCCGGAGGAGTGGCGGCTTCCGATGATGAGGCTCCAGGCGGCCCGGTGAGAGAGGGGGATGGCATACTGCATGACTGTCCCGAAAAAAAACATCCCGATCCCCGAAAGCACCGGCCCCCAACGCTTCATATCCATCACATCCCCACATCACGGTGGTTTACTATATGCCCGGCCGTGCGGGAATATGAAAAAGCCCCTTCCCGTCACAGGAAGGGGCTTGACGCTTCAGCGGGGAACAAGGGTCAGTCCAATGCTTTCTGAAGAGAAGCAAAGGTACTGTCAAAATCCGCCTTGCTTACCAGCAGGGAGATCTGGATCTCGCTGGTCGTGATCAGCCGGATATCCGTATTGGCTGCGGCGGCCCGGGCAAATACTTTTGCGGCGGCGCCGGGACAATGTTCCATCTCAGTATCGTTGATGGAGATCTTGCAGTTGCCGCTGCTGACGATCGGCTTGACGGAACCGTCATCGAGCGTGGAGGTATAGCTCAGAACTTTGACCAGATCTTCGTCGGCAATCGTGAAGGATAAGCTGGTGCGGGAACTCTGCACCGGGGAGAGGGAGATCATATCCACATCGACGCCCAGATCTCCGATCGTCCGGAATACATCGGCCACGAAATTGATGTCAGCAGGGATGTTTTGCAGGGTGATGAGGGTAATATCCTCAAAAACAGAAATAGTAGGTTTCATTGACGATCACTCCTTAACGGCCGCACGATACGGCAGCATCAAAATGTCAGATTTCATGTAACAGGTCGCTCATCGCATACAGACCGGGCTGTTTTCCTTTCAGGAAGACAGCGGCATTTACAGCGCCCACCGCAAATACCGCCTTGGACCGGGCGCTGTGGCTGATGGTCAGCACTTCGTCGGTCCCGGCGAAGATCACCTCGTGTTCGCCCACGATATTTCCGCCCCGGATGGAATGGATCCCGATTTCCTGTTTTCCCCGTTTCCGGCGCACGGCATGGCGGTCATAGACATATTCCGCATCGGTGCGTACCTCGGAAATAGCGTCTGCAATCATCAGAGCCGTCCCGCTCGGAGCATCTAATTTCTGGTTATGGTGCTGTTCTACGATCTCAATATCGAAATCGCTTCCAAAGACAGCCGCCGCCCGTTTGGCCAGGTCGATAATGAGGTTTACCCCAAGCGACATATTCCCCGACCAGAACACCGGAATGCTCTGAGAGGCTTTTTTGATCATGTCCTTTTGTTCTTCACTGTACCCGGTCGTGCAGAGCACACAGGGCAGGCTGCGCGCAAGGGCTGTTTCCAAAAGCCCCTTCAGCACGGAGGGGTGGGAAAAGTCAATGATCACATCGCCGCCTTCGGGAAGGTCAGCAAAGCTGCGCACGCAGGGCAGCTCAACTCCTTTGGGGTCGGTCAGATCCACTCCGACACAGACCCGGCAGTCTTCTCTTCCGGCCACGCAGGAAAGAATGGCAGCTCCCATTTTCCCCGCACACCCGGATAAAATAATATCCGTCATGTTCAACGCTCCGTTTTCTAAACAATGGTAGGGTTATGCCAGCAGGCCGTATTTTTTCAGGACGGTCTTCAGATGTTCCAGTCCGCTTTCCGTCATCGGGGCCAGCGGCAGGCGGGTAGGCCCGCAGTCATAGCCCAAAAGATTCATCGCTGTTTTCACCGGAATGGGGTTCACATCGGAGAAGAGGGCATCCATCAGCTCGATATATTTCTTCTGCATGGCGAAGCTGCCCTGAAAATCGCCGTTTACTGCCATCATGATCATATCATGGCATTCCTGCGGGCAGATGTTGGCAAACACAGAGATCACGCCCTGTCCGCCCATAGCGGTAATGGCAAACGCCTGGCTGTCCTCGCCGCTGTAAACATCCAGATTATCGCCGCACAGCGCCATCGTTCGCACCAGAGCGCTGGTGTCCCCGTTGGCCTCTTTGGTAGCCCGGATATTCGGGTGCTTGCACAGCTCGGCATAGGTTTCCGGCTTGATATTGCAGCCGGTCCGGGAAGGAACATTGTACAGAATGATTGGAATATTCACTCTGTCGGCGATATAGTTGTAGTGCCGAATAAGGCCGCTCTGGGACGTTTTGTTATAATACGGCGTCACCGAAAGCAGGGCATCGGCGCCCAGTGCCTCGGCTTCGGCGGACAGTTTTGCGGCAAACAGGGTATCGTTGCTGCCTGCTCCTGCGATGACCGGGATCCTTCCGGCCACTTTTTTGACGGTATAGTCGATCACCCGACAATGCTCGTCATAATCCATAACAGCGGATTCTCCGGTGGTCCCGCAGGTGATGATGGCATCGGTGCCGTGAGCGATCTGATAATCGATCAATGCTCCGAAGGCCTCATAATTCACGCTGCCGTCTTCCCGCATCGGGGTCACGATAGCGACACCGGAACCGGTAAAAATATGATCAGCCATGATAATTCTCCTTTAGTAAAGTAAAGCGTTGTGTTCGGTCAAAGCCCGCACGGGGGACCTTATCGGTCCATAAAGCCTTCAGCGCACAGCAGTTCCGCTAACAGAACCGCGCCGCCGGCAGCGCCTCTCAGGGTGTTGTGAGACATACAAACGAATTTGATGGTATATTGGGTATCCTCTCTCAGCCGGCCCACAGACACAGCCATGCCGTTTTCGAGGTTGCGTTCGCTTTTGATTTGCGGACGATCGTTTTCCCGGAAATAATGCAGGAACTGCTTGGGAGCGCTCGGAAGATTCAGAGCCTGCGGCTTGCCGCTGTAATTCTCCCAATCGCTGATGATCTGCTCAATGCCGGGGAAGTTTTCGAGCTCCACAAACACAGCCGCCGTATGCCCATCGGAAACCGGCACCCGGATGCACTGCGCCGTAATGCTGGGGGAGCCCGCTTTGACAATCTGACCGTTTTCAATATGGCCCCAGATCTTCAGCGGCTCCTGCTCGCTTTTTTCTTCCTCGCCGCCGATATAGGGGATCACGTTGTCAATCATTTCCGGCCATCTTTCAAAGGTTTTTCCGGCGCCGGAGATCGCCTGATAGGTGCAGGCAAGCACTTTCTTGACGCCGTATTTCATCAGCGGGTGCACGGCCGGCACATAGCTTTGCAGGGAGCAGTTGGAGTTAACGGCCACAAAGCCTCTTTTGGTTCCCAAACGCTTTTTCTGCGCTTCGGTGATCGCTAAATGATCGTCGTTGATCTCCGGGATCACCATCGGAACGTCCGGGGTGAAGCGGTGAGCGCTGTTATTGGAAACGACCGGGCATTCTGCTTTGGCGTAGGCTTCTTCCAGCGCACGGATCTCTTCTTTTTTCATATCCACGGCGCAGAATACAAAATCCACCTGGGAAGCCACTTCTTCCACATGGGAAGCATCCACGATCACCATGTTTTTCATCGCTTCCGGCATCGGGGCCTGCATCGCCCAGCGGTTTCCGGCAGCCTCCTGATAGGTTTTTCCGGCGCTTCTGGCGCTGGCGGCCAGAACCGTTACTTCAAACCAGGGATGATTTTCCAGCAGGGTCGCAAACCGCTGCCCTACCATACCCGTTGCTCCGATAATGCCTACCTTAAACTTTTTTTCCATTTTTCTCTCTCCTATTCCGCATTTTCTTTCCGTCAGGGCCGCTGCCCGGAGGGACAGCGGGGCAGAGGCGAAAACCGTGTGAAAAAAAGGCGCCGGTCAGTCACCGGCACCATCAATGGCTATAAAGACGAACAAAGGCTGCTTTACGATTCTTTTGGCACAGACCGCAAATGCAACGATAGCTCCCCATCATAGCAAAATATGATGACAGCAGCACGCCGCTGCGGTGTGCTGCCAGGGAAGCCGCTGCCGGGGGCTCCCTTCGGCAAAAGGACTATTCATGCAGCCTCTCAGACTCTGGCAGTCTCTTCTGCATTACCGGCCGTTTTGCACCTCTATCCGGACACGATTAAGCTCTCTGTTACTATAATATACCATTCCTGCGGGAGGTTGTCAACTTTTTTCCTGTTCTCCCCGAAAAAAATCCCTCCCGGAAAGTCCGAAAGAAGCCCGGTCCCCTTTGTTCAAAAGCAAAACGGCAGCCTGAACGTTTGTACGGTCACGGGAGGGAGATGCTTTTTCGTCCGATACGGACCTGCTGACCATCCCGGTCAAAGGAAGAAACGCCTTTTCGGATGATTTTCTTTCTCCGGTTCTTCCGAAATGCTGCGGAATGTGGTATACTGTTTCTGTCAGAATGGGTAGCCGACAGGCAGGAGGAATCATGATGAAATGGCTTGAACATTTGCAGACGATCAACGAACACAAGCGTCAGGTGCAGAAGCTTTGTTTTCAGGTGGGGCTGTACCGGCAGGGATTGATGCACGACCTGTCCAAATACACCCCGGTGGAGTTTTTAGTAGGTGCCCGCTATTATCAGGGCAACCGCAGTCCGAATGCCGCTGAGCGGGAGAAAAAGGGGTACAGCAGCGCATGGCTGCACCATAAGGGACGCAACAAGCACCACATGGAATACTGGATCGATTACAGCCCCAACAAAGGAGAAACGATGGTCGGCATGAAAATGCCGGTGCGCTATGTGGTGGAAATGTTCTGTGACCGGGTTGCGGCGAGCAAAACCTACCGGGGAAGAGCCTACACGCAGCGGGACCCCTACGAGTATTATCTGCGCTCCAAGGATCATTATATCATCCATCCCGAAACGCAGGCGCTGCTGGAAAAATTGCTGAAAATGCTGGCGGATCACGGAGAAAAAAAGACATTGGCCTATATCCGCTTTGTCGTCCTGAAAAACCGGGACTGCTATCCGCAGTGATCGGAAAGGAGGCTCTGAGTTACTTCCGGAGAAAAAAGAACGCCGGAGGCGGCTCAGAGAATACTGGACAGATAATAGCCCCATGGAGGGTTTTCCGAAGCTGCCTCCTCTTTCTTTGATAAGAAAGTGTTCAGGAAGGGAGCAGCGTGATGCGCCGGGCAGAAGTGCCCTTGAAATGCGGCATTCAGTTGCCCGGCGTTCTTCTTCTAATGATCTTCTGCCAATCTTCTAAGTGTAAGTTTTTAGGAAGGGTTTCCCCCGGCGGCGTGCAAAAAAAGAAAAAGCTGTTTGATTTATTGCGTTTTTTATGATATAATACAAAAGATTGTAAAAAGCGGGGAGAGGAACTATATGAGATTTATATCCTGGAACGTCAACGGGCTGCGGGCCTGTCTGGAAAAAGGGTTTGTCTCTTCCATGGAAGAGTTGGATGCCGATGTGATCTGTCTGCAGGAGATCAAAATGCTGGAGGGACAGGCGCAGGTGCCGCTGTCCGGCTACCAGGCGTTTTATAACAGCGCTGAGAAAAAAGGCTATTCCGGCACCGCTGTGTTCACCCGGGTGCAGCCGCAGACCGTGGTAAAAAACGGCATGGACATCGAGGCGCACAGCCACGAAGGGCGCATGATCACGATGGATTTCGGGGCGTTTTTTTTAGTGAACGTCTACACCCCCAATGCCAAGGACGGCTTGCTGCGGCTGGATTACCGCATGGAATGGGAGGACGACCTGCGGGCCTATCTGCAAAAACTCGATGAAGAAAAGCCGGTCATCTACTGCGGGGACCTGAATGTGGCCCATGAGGAGATCGACCTGAAAAATCCGAAAGCAAACCGGGGCAACGCCGGTTTCTCCGATGAGGAGCGGGGCAAAATGACGCAGCTTCTGTCTTGCGGCTTCACCGATTCCTTCCGGTATCTGCACCCGGAGGAAACCGGGCGCTACAGTTGGTGGTCCTATCGCTTCAATGCCCGGAAAAACAACGCCGGATGGCGCATAGATTATTTTATCGTATCAGACCGCATCCGGGACCGGATCGTCCGGGCGGATATTCTGCCGGATATTTTCGGCAGCGACCATTGTCCCGTTTTGCTGGAGATCTGCTGAGAAAACCCAACAGCGCCGCAGACAGCGGCAGGAAAGGGAGGCTATTTTATCATGATCAAAGTCAACCATTTGTCGAAAAGCTACGGCCGGCTGAAAGCGCTGGACGATGTGAGCTTTTCGGTGCAGAAAGGAGAGATCCTTGGCTTTTTGGGGCCGAACGGTGCAGGAAAATCCACCGCCATGAACATCATCACCGGCTATCTGTCCGCAGATACCGGCAGCGTGGAAATTGACGGCATTGATCTGTTTGAAGACCCCACCAAAGCCAAATCCCGCATCGGCTATCTGCCGGAGCAGCCGCCGCTGTATGTGGACATGACCGTGCAGGCGTATCTGGAGTTCATGTTCCATCTGAAAAAGGTGCGCCAGCCGATGAAGGAGCATATCCTTGATATTTGCCGAAAAGTCGGCATTGAATCGGTGCAGGGCAGGATCATCAAGCATTTGTCCAAAGGCTACCGGCAGCGTGTCGGGCTGGCGCAGGCGCTGCTCGGAGATCCGCCTGTCCTGATTTTAGATGAACCGACCGTCGGATTGGATCCGCAGCAGATCATCGAGATCCGCCGTCTGATCCGGGAGCTTGGAAAAGAGCATTCTATTATCCTCTCCTCCCACCTGCTGCCGGAAGTGCAGGCCGTTTGTGAAAAGATCATCATCATCAACCACGGCCGGATCGCCGCCAACAGCCTGACGTCCGATATGACCCTGACCGGGAAGGCCACCACGCAGCTTGCCATCGAGGTGGAAGGTCGGCCGCAGATCCTCATCGGCCTGCTTTCCCGTCTGGACGGTGTGACCAAAGTGATCCATCGGGGAGAGGTGGAGCGGGGCTGTCACGAAATGACCATCCTCAGCACCAGGGACGTTCGCCGCCCCGTGTTCCGCGCCATTTCCAAAACCGATTTCAACCTGCTGTCCATGCGCCCGGTCGATCGGTCGCTGGAGGATACCTATCTGGAGATCATCTCCGGAAAAATGGATGAAAAGGAGGTCCGGCAGCATGACAGCCATCTTTAAGCGGGAGTTTCAATCCTATTTCACATCCCCGGTGGGGTATGTGGTGTTGGCAGCGTATTTCTTTTTCGGCGGATTGTTTTTTTACGCCCAATGTCTGTTTCAAGGAACCAGTTCCATGATGTATGTGTTCAAGCTGATGTTTTCCATCGTGCTGATCATCATCCCCCTGATCACCATGCGGACTTTTGCGGAAGATCGGAAGCAAAAAACCGACCAGGCGTTGCTCACTTCTCCCGTCGGCGTGTTTTCTATCGTGCTGGCCAAATATTTTTCGTGCCTGTGCGTCTTTGCCCTTTGTTCTTCGGTGTATCTGGTGGAAGGGCTGATCCTGTCCTTTTTCACCTCTCCGGACTGGAGCACCATCATCGGGAACGTCTTCGGTTCCGTCATGCTCGGCTCCGCATTTATTTCCATCGGAATGCTGATCTCCACCCTGACCGAAAGCGTGGTGGTGGCGGCTATTTCTTCCTTTGTCATCAATATGCTGATCAGCCTGCTTGATACGATCGCCATGACGGTCAAGCTCGATGTGCTCACACAGGTGCTGAAATGGCTGAGCTTTCAATCCCGCTATGATAATTTTGCCGCCGGGCTGATCTCCCTGTCCGATGTGGTATTTTTCCTGAGCGTGACCTTCCTGTTCCTGTTTGTGACAGACAGAATGGTCGAGCGCAGAAGATGGGCGTGAGGAGGTGCCAACGAATGGAAGAAAAGAAAACAACGGCCCCCGCTGAGGAGGAAACCTCCGCACCCGCAGAAGCAGAGCAGAAAGCGGATCCTGCCGAAAAGCCCTCCAAGAAAAAAGCAGCCCCCCCTGTGACGACTGTCAGCGCCGGCAAAAAGGTGCGGCAGCATATCTTGTTTTACACGGCCATCGCCCTCTGTCTGGCGGCGGTCATTCTGGTGAACGTAGTGGCGAGCGCCCTGACCGACCGGTTTGTCGGCATGACGCTGGATATCACCAATAACAGCGCCTACGCCATTTCGGAAGAAACCATCAAGGTGGCGCAGGAAATCCAGAAAAAAGTCACGATCCGTTTTCTGACGGAAAAGGAGACCTACGAGGCCCTGGATCCTTACTGCCGGCAGTCCACGTCGGTGGCCTATCAGCTTTCCCGCTATTCGGACGGGTTTATCGAAGTGGTCTTTACCGATTTAGTGCAGAATCCCACCCTGATGAACGATTACCCCGATGCCAGTCTGCAGGCAACAGACGTCATCGTGCAGTGCGGAGACAAATATAATGTGCTGGCCAAAGAAGATCTCTTCAATTTTGAAGGGTACAGCGATTATCAATATATTGTTTCCTCCAAAGCGGAAAGTGCGATGGCCTCCGCTTTGCTGAAAGTGACCAGCGACGTGTCCACCCAGATCGGCATCCTGACAGACGAAACACAGGACGATTATTCTTATCTGAGCAGCCTGCTTACGTCCAACAATTACAGGGTGTTCCAGATCAATATCGGCACCGACGACATCCCCAAAGATATCAATACGCTGATCGCTTTTGCTCCCACCAAGGATTATTCCGAAAAAGCGGTGGAAAAGATCCGGACCTTCCTGAAAAACGATGAGCACTACGGCAAAAGCCTGATCTACATCTCCTACCGGAACAAGACCGACACGCCTCATATCAATACACTGCTGAATGAATACGGTCTGAAGTTAGGGGACGGGCTTGCCTTTGATATGGATGAGTCCCGTCTGGTCGGCAACAGCTATTACGACGGCATGGAAACCATTTTCACCTCCCGCCTGTACACGAATTCGATCGGGGAGCAGGATTATCCGGTGCTGGTTTCCCTGTCCCGCCCGGTCTATTCCACGAATGATGACATCACCACCCCGCTGCTGCAGCTTTCCGACAAATCCGGCGTTTGCCCGTTTGATGCGGACGAAGAGACCTGGGAAATGGACAAGGCCGTCACGGGTAATGTCTGTGTCATGGGAGAGGGGCTTCAGGGAAATGCGGAAGTCGGCTTGTCCCGGGTGATCGTATCCGGCTCCACCCTGATGTGGCAGCAGAATTATATGCAGTCCCAATTTACCAATCAGCGGTATGTAATGAATATCCTGAGTGCGCTCAACGGACGGGAGGATGCCGAGATTCGTCTGGAAGACAAAGTGATCACCCAATATGACCTTACCCTCCCGCAGGGACAGATCCTGTGGCTGGGCGCTGTGGTGTTTGCTTTGTGCCCGCTGCTGATTTTAGGGGCCGGACTGACCGTCTTCTTCTACAGACGCAGAAAGTAAACGGAGGCAGCCTATGAAACGCAATCTACGATTGGTCATTCTTATCGGCGTGATAATAGCCGTGCTGTCCGGTGCGGCAGCAGTTCTGCTGCTTCTCCCGCAAAGCACGAACAGCGGCATTTCCACTTCGGAAACGGATATTCTTCTTTACGACAAGATCTCCCTGCACCCAGAGGAGATCAGCGTAAAAAACAAGAGCGGAGAGTTTTTCCTGCTCGGCTTCAACTACGACAAGGAATATTCCGAGGCAGCAGAACTCGCCAAAAGCGAGCAGAGCGGGGCAGAAGAAGCGGAAAGCTCCAGCACCGGCGTCCGGAACGTCAACGGGGTTTCTCCGTCCGATCTGCATATGCATTACACCATGCAGGGCTTTGAAGATCTGGAATTGTCCAAATCCGTGACCGACCTGCTGGCCTATCAATGCTCCTATGTCACCGCCACCCGGCTGGTGGACAAATCGGGGGAGAAGTACGAGGAGTACGGACTGGATGAACCGGTGGCTACGGTAAAGATTGTTTTCGGCAACAACGCCACCGAGATCCTCTACATCGGCAACGAAGCCCCCAACGATTCCGGCCGCTATTTCCGGCGGGACGGCAACGCCAACGTTTATCTGGCGCAGGATGCTTCCGTGAACACCTTCCTGCTCAGTCCGCTCGATATTTTTGACCGCACCATTACCCCGGAATATATCAAGGATGCCACTATCAAGGACATCACCATCACCGGTTCCGGCTATCCCCATAAGATCCAGGTCAACGACGAGGAAGACGATTATTCCTTCCCATATTGTATGCGCTTCCCGACCCGGCGGGTCTGCAGTTCCGGTAATGTGGATGCCTTCTGCGGAAGCCTGTTTTCGATGGAGGGCACCCAGACGGTTGCCGCTCAGCCTTCGGAAGAGGATCTGGAGAAGCTGAAATTAACGGATCCCTATATGGAGATCCGAGTGGAAGACAGCGAAGGCACCGTCATTGACCTGCTTGCTTCGGAAAAGAACGAAGACGGCAGCTGCTACGTCATGGCGAAGGGCAGCAAATTAGTCTACCGGATGACCGAATCGGACGT
This sequence comes from uncultured Ruminococcus sp., assembly GCA_902772855.1. Classification (GTDB taxonomy): domain Bacteria; phylum Bacillota; class Clostridia; order Oscillospirales; family Acutalibacteraceae; genus UBA1213. The sequence continues at coordinate 224 of CACYCG010000133.1, read as the reverse complement.
TGAGATCTGGTATGGCGTGCAGGCGGAAGATTTTTATGCTGATTCCATGCTGGCACCCATTACCCGGAATATCTCCACGCTGGCCCTGTTTGACGGGGAGAAGAAAGACGAATATAAGTTTGAATACACCCGCACGATCAATGAATTTATGAAAGAAGTCCTCACCACAGCGATTTATTATCAGGGAGAAACGATCGTCTTTACGAATATGTCCAACCTGATCA
>CACYCG010000132.1 GCA_902772855.1 uncultured Ruminococcus sp. | reverse complement strand
GGAAGTGCCCTTGGGGTGCAGAAGCGCCCAGCGGAAGTGCCCTTGGGGTGCACCGACCGAACCGGCAGGTGAGACCGGAGTCTCTGGCCGCGCTGTGCAGAGCGCGAAACACTTTGGACGCAATCCCTCCGCAGGGGGTTAATCCCAAAACAGTGCGTGACACGAAAAACATTTTTCGGAATATGAATTAAAAAAGCTGCTGCAGCCGAAAAAGAAAACGGTCCGGAACAGAAAGCTGACTTTCCATTCCGGACCAGGATCATTCTTCTTCGCCCTGCTTCTGGAACAACTGTTTGGGCACATGGCCGCCGTTTCGTTTGTGCTGCCGCACACATTCGGTCAGCAAATATTCGATCTGTCCGTTCACCGACCGAAAATCTTCCTCTGCCCAGCGGCATAAGTCATCATAGAGGTCTTTTCCCACCCGAAGGGGGATCTGTTTTTTTTCGGCCATCGAACCATCTCCTTCCGGAAGCATTATAGCAGAAACCGATTCAGCACAGCGCTGCGGGGGAGGTCATCAGTACAGGGAACCGGAATTGACCACCGGCTGTGCATCGTGGTTGCCGCAAAGAACGACCAGCAGGTTGGAAACCATCGCCGCTTTCCGTTCGTCGTCCAATTCCACGATCTTGTTTTCGCTCAGGCTTTCCAGCGCCATCTGCACCATGCCGACCGCGCCGTCCACGATCAGCTTTCTGGCATCGACAACTGCCGAAGCCTGCTGCCGCTGCAGCATGGCAGCAGCGATTTCCGGGGCGTAGGACAGGTCCGTGATCCTTGCTTCCAGCACTTCCAGTCCGGCCTCCGCCACTCTGGCCTGAATCTCTTCCTTAATGCGGCGGGCCACGATCTCGCTCGAACCTCTCAGGCTTCCTTCATCAGCGTGCCCGTCCCCGGTGGTGTCCACGTTGGGGGCAACGTCATACGGATACAGCCGCACGATATCTCTCAGCGCCGCATCGCACTGAAGCGAAAGGTATTCCATATAGTTGTCGACATCGAACACGGCTTTGGCCGTATCGACCACCCGCCAGATCACCGCAATACTGATCTCGATCGGGTTGCCCAGGCAGTCATTGATCTTTTGCTTGTTGTTGCTCAGCGTCATGCGTTTGAGGCTGATTTTTTTGCTGGAAACCGTCTCTGCGGAGGAAGCCGTTTTCCGGGCGCCCACGTCATCGCTCTGCCGCAGTTTGGTCCCGGCCGCCGGGTTAAAGGCGGAGCAGAGGGGGTTGACAAAGTAAAAACCGCTTTCCTTGAGGGTCCCTTTGTAATTGCCGAAGAAGGTCAGCACCAGCGCTTCATTGGGGTTAAGTTTTTTCAGTCCGGCGCAGAGGAAGCAGTTGACGATCAGCACAGCCTGCGCCACGATCAGGATCATGACCTGCACGCCGTTGAGGTCTACGTCTTCCTCCAGTTCTCCCGCCATTCCCATTAGAATGATGGTGACCGGCACGATCAGCACAAAGATGGCGATGATCAGCGCCAGCATGGGTCCGCCTGCTTTTTTGGTGGTATAGATTTTTTCTTTCATACAAAACGTCCTCCTTTTTACATCAGGGTGTTGGGGTTTGCATCTTCATAATATCATTTTGATATCAATTTGTCAACAGTTTCCGGGAAAATATTTTTAGAACGGACATGAAAAAGAGCGGTGCAAAAACTGCACCGCCCGAAGGGAGCGATAGAAAGGAACAGGGGAGGGGAAGATACTGATGAAGGGAGTGATCGGAGCGCCCCTGTTCGGTTAAAGGCTGTTCTTTCAGGATTTGAACTTGCGGGATTCTTCCACTGCGATGGCATCGCACCGTTCGTTTTCCTTATGTCCGCTGTGCCCTTGAATCCAGGAAAACTGCACATGATGAATCTTGAGCAGACCGAGCAGTTCTTCCCACAGATCCGGATTTTTAGCGGGAACGCCGTTGGATTTGATCCAGTTGTTTTTCTGCCAGCGCTCGGCCCAGCCCTTGTCCACCCCGTTGCAGACATACATGGAATCGAGGATGACCACCACCACGCAGGGCTGGTTGAGGGCTTTCAGCCCTTCCACGACAGCGGTCAGTTCCATACGGTTGTTTGTGGTTTCCGGTGCGCCTCCGGAGAGGACCTTTTCATGCCCCTGATACCGCAGGATGGTTGCCCAACCGCCGGGACCGGGATTGCCGCTGCAGGCGCCGTCTGTGAACATTTCGATATATTTGAAACGCTTTGTCATATTCTCATCTCCTCTTTGTTTCCTATGTTCATTATACATAAAATAGCCTGTACTTTCAATAAAAAAATCAACGGATTATTGTTTTTTCGGGGGCTTCGGAAAATGGTATTGACATCCGAAAAGGGGTAGAGTAAAATAACAAATATATGGTTGTGTTCGGAATCCATCGGCATCCCCGCAAAATAGCTGGCAGCCCGTTGCTGCAGCAAAACGTGTTATTTTATTTTTGTTAGAAATATGATGAATATGGAGGTAATTGAGTGGTATCAGAATTTAGCAAAAAAGGTGTGTCCAAAGGCGTAAAGGGGAGGAACGTTTCCCGGATGAAAGTCTCCAAACCGGAGCGGACACCGAAAAACAGAGCAAACAGCAACGCCTCCGGTGTGAAGCTGTTTGAAAGGATCACGCCGCCGGGCAGGGTTTCCGACCAGATGCTCGGCACCCGCAGCGTGACAATGGCCGGTCAGTTCCCGGGAGCTTCTGCGGGAACGCAGAGCAAAAGCTCTTCCCGTCCGGCTGCGGCCTCCCGGCGCAGCACAGTCGGAAAAGCAAGCGAATCCGGCATTAAAATCACCTTTCTGGGCGGATTGAATGAGATTGGAAAAAACATCACCCTGTTTGAATACGAGGATGATATGTTCCTGCTGGATTGCGGCATGGCCTTTCCGGACGGAGATATGCTCGGGGTAGATCTGGTCATTCCGGATTTTACCTATTTAGAGCGTCATCGGGACAAGCTCAGAGGCGTTGTCCTGACGCACGGGCACGAAGACCACATCGGCGCCCTGCCGTATTTTCTCAGGAACTTCAATGTCCCGGTGTACGGCACCTCCCTGACCCTCGGACTGGTCGGGAGCAAACTGAAAGAACACAACCTGCTTGGAAAAGCCAAATT
>CACYCG010000131.1 GCA_902772855.1 uncultured Ruminococcus sp. | reverse complement strand
TAACAGATTAGCGCTGTCAATGCGGCAGGCAAGGGGGTTTCGCGCTCTGCGGAGCGCGACCAGAGACGCTGTCTCTGGACTCTGCCAGCCTTTGAAAAGGCTGGACCGAAACTTTGCATTCCTTTGCAAGACTTTTAGCGTTTTCTTTAGGTTCAAGCCCTGGAAGGGGGTCCGGGGGAGAATCCCCCGGCTACGGGTCCAGCGTCACGCTGGCGCTGGTGGCGGTTTGATTTTTGAAAAAAATGTGTTATAATGGGGGAGCGGGCTTTTTGGGAAGGCCCTGAAACTTTGCCTCAGGGAAAGGAAATGAACGTATGAAATTAGGAATTGTCGGGCTGCCCAACGTGGGCAAAAGCACCTTGTTCAATGCCATTACAAATGCAGGCGCACAGTCTGCCAACTACCCCTTCTGCACCATCGAACCGAACGTTGGCGTGGTGACGGTGCCGGATCGGCGCCTGGATGCGCTGGCAGAAATGTACGAGCCGGAAAAGTACACCCCCGCCACCATTGAGTTTGTCGATATCGCCGGGCTTGTCAAGGGCGCTTCCAAAGGGGAAGGGCTGGGCAATAAGTTTTTGGCGAATATCCGGGAGGTGGACGCCATCGTTCATGTGGTGCGCTGCTTTGAAAACGATGATATCATCCATGTAGACGGCAGCATTGACCCGGCCCGGGATATTGAAACCATCAATGTAGAGCTGATCCTGTCCGATTTGGAAATGATCGACCGCCGCATAGAGAAAACGCAGAAACTGATCAAGGGCGACAAGAAATTCCAGGCGGATTATGAGTTTTTCAAGCGTGTCCGTCAGGCCCTCGACGAAGGCAGACCGGCCCGCTCGGTGGACTGCACCCCGGAGGAGGCGCAGCTTCTGTCCTCTGTGGCGCTGCTGACCAATAAACCCATTATTTACGCTGCCAACCTGAGCGATGGGGATTTCCAGAACGGCTCTGCCGATGCCAACCCCTATTTCCAGACTGTCAAACAGATCGCAGAAGCCGAGCACGCAGCGGTGCTGCCGATCTGCGCCGAAGTGGAAGCGGAGATCGCCGGCATGGACCCCGAAGAAAAAGAACTGTTCCTTTCCGAAATGGGGCTGGAGCAGTCCGGACTGGACCGCCTGATCAATGCCTGCTACGATCTTTTGGGGCTGATCTCCTACCTGACCGCCGGCAAGCAGGAAGTGCGTGCCTGGACGATCACCCGGGGGACCAGGGCGCCGCAGGCGGCCGGAAAGATCCACACCGATTTTGAACGGGGCTTTATCCGGGCGGAAGTGGTGGCTTTTGACGATCTCATGGCCTGCGGGTCGATGGCGGCCGCCAAAGAAAAAGGACTGGTCCGCAGCGAGGGAAAGGACTATGTTATGAAAGACGGGGACATCGTGCTCTTCCGCTTCAACGTATGATCCCCGGCAAGGGAGGCGGCTGTATGAAAAAACCGGACGCACCGAACACACCGCCGCAGACCCGCCGCACGCTGGCGGTGAATGTGGCGATGGGGCTGTTGTACCTGTGCATTCTGATCGTACTGTATGTTCTGAAAGTTCCCTGCCTGTTCCGCACCCTCACCGGCTATCCCTGCCCCGGCTGCGGCATGACAAGGGCGACCCTCTGCGCCCTGCACGGCGACTGGGTGGGCGCTTTTCAGAACCACGCTATGTTCTGGGCCATGCCGTTTTTGGGCTTTTCCTTCCTGCTGCCGGGCCGGTTTCTCAACAGCCGGCGGGGAGTTGCCCTGCTGATTTTTCTGGGGGCTGGCTTTTTGGGAAACTGGATCGTTCACCTGCTCGGAGTCTGGGGGTAATTGTTACCAAATATCCGGAAGGATTCGGAAGGCTATTGCCAAAACCTTATAAAAACACCGAAACCATGCCGGTTTGGAGAAAAAATTGTTGACATCGGGCGTAGAATATTCTATAATGAAGACAACATTGATAGAATGTATTATCAATGCAAATCGATTGCATTAGTTCCATGTTGATTTTAAGGAGGAAATGTGTATGTTCTGTAAAAATTGTGGTCAGATGATCAATGATGGTCAGCAGGTGTGTCTCAACTGCGGCGTGAAGGCTGGCTCCGGCTCTGCTTTCTGTGCTAACTGCGGCAACCAGGTCACTCCCGGCGCTGACGTCTGCACCAAGTGCGGCGCTTCCGTAAAGGCTGGCGGCTTCGGCAAATATGACAAGATGACGATTGCTCTCATCTGCTTCTTCCTGGGCGGTCTCGGCATTCACAACTTCATGCTGGGCGAAAACAAGAAGGGTATTGTCAGAATCGTTGCTTCCCTGTGCTTCGGTCTGGGCTACATCCTCGCTCTGATCGACTTCGTGAAGATCCTCACCGACAACTACACGGTCGACCCCAACGGCATTATCTAATTTCCTTTCAGGCTTTCTGCTGCCTCATCCGGTTTCGGGTGGGGCAGTTTTTTTGCGCCTTTTTGCCGTGGCTGACTAAAACCCAAAAAGCCCCCCTGCCCGCAAACAGGCAGGGGGGTCATCAGACGGGGAAAGAACGATTATTTGCCCAGGAAGGCAGCGCCGATCACGCCGGCATCGTTGCCGAGTTCGGCAATACAGATCCTGGTCTGCTTGTCGTTATGTTTGGTATAGCGGTCCCGCTCGATCAGCTTGAGAACAGGCTGAAGAATGTAATCTCCTTCCTTGCTGATGCCGCCGCCAATGCACAGGATCTCCGGCTGGAACAGGTTGACGATATTGGTCAGGCCGCAGGCTAAGTAATCAATGTACATATCAATGACGGATTTGGCCAGCGGGCATCCCTGCTTGGCGGCATCGAAAGCGGTTTTGCCGTCGATTTTCGCCAAATCGCCGCCGATCATCTGATAGAGCAGATAATTCGGAGCCTGCTGAATGGAGCAAGCCTCTCTGGTCATATTGATCAGACCGGTAGCGGAGGAATAAGCCTCCCAGCAGCCTCTCCGGCCGCAGGTGCACAGCCGTCCGTTGTGCTGGATGACAGTGTGGCCCACTTCAGCGCCCGCATAATTGGAGCCGGAATAGATCATGCCGTCAATGATAATGCCGCCGCCGACACCGGTTCCCAGGGTGATCATCACCGCATCGTTGGCGTCTTTGGCTGCGCCCACGCAGAACTCGCCGTAAGCGGCTGCATTGGCGTCATTTTCCACATACACTTCCACTCCGAGCCGCTCTTCCATCATAGCGCCGATGGCCCAGTTGTGGAACCCGAAGTTGTTGGCAAACTCGATCACCTTGGTCTCGCTGTTGACAGCGCCCGGAGCGCCTATGCCGACATACCGGATGTCGCTTTTGGTCAGCCCGGCGTTTTCCAGAGCAGACATCGCCACAGCCGCCATATCATCACAAATGGCTTCCTGCGTGCGGGGAGTGCTGGTCTTGCATCTGGCTTTCATCACGATTTTGCCGTCTTCGTCCACTACACCGGCGACAATATTGGTGCCGCCGAGATCAATGCCCAAATAATACATAGTTTATGCCTCCAATACAAAAAATTTCCATGTCTTATTATATCATATAGCACAATTTAATAAAAGAAAAATCTGAAATAATTTTATTTTTAGCATCTTGTACAATCATTAGGCAAATTATCTGTTGGTTTTAACCAACTTTATGGTTCCAAAAAAGGCTTTTTTCGGCCGAAATCTTCTGTTTGCAGGAAGTTCAGCAGGAAAGCCCGGGCCAGACTGTCCGGTTTGATGACCCTTTGGGCCTCTTCCGGGGAAAACCAGCGGGCCTCGTCCACTTCCTCAGCGGAAACCCCGCTCAGGTCGCTGCTTTCGGTACGGCAGGTGAAATTGAGCATCAGGGTCTCGCTCGGCGGGAAATAGGCGCTTTTCAGAAACCGGACGTCCTGCGCCCCCACGCCGATCTCTTCCCGAAGCTCCCGCAAAACGGTCTGCTCGGCGCTTTCTCCCTTGCTGACGTACCCAGCGACCAGAATATACTCCGGCTTGCCGTATTGACGGATCAGCAGGAGCTTTTCTTCGGCGGGGTCCCGCAGGATCAGGCTGACGGCGGTGGAAAACGGGGGGAAGTACCATTTCCGGCAGGTGCTGCAGTAGGGGATGAGACCCTCTCCCTTCACCGGGCGGGGCTGAAGGGCCACCCCGCAGCGGGGGCAAAAGTGCATCATGGCTTGTCCTCCCCGGCATTGGAAGAAACAAAGGAATCCACGCTGATTTTCTGAAAACTCTCCGCAGAAGAGGGCGCCGGGAGAGGGGAGGCGCTGTCTTCTTCAGGAGGAGCCGTGTAGTAAAAATCGCTCAGGTCCTCCGAGGCTTCAGGCTGCGGGGAGATCGGTGCGGCCGGGAATGCCTGCGGGGAAGCGGGCACCGGGGAAGCGGCCGCCTTTTTCCGGCGCAGGGCGTTCAGGAGCATCGCCATCAGCGCAAAATACAGCGCTCCCCCGCCGATCATGAACGGATAATAGAACAGCCACTGCCCTCCGAGCAGAAACGGCAGCATGGAAAGGGCTGCGGCGGGGGGGAAGGGCTTTTTCAGCAGGAGCATCAGGCCGTAGGAAAGCACGGGAGGGGCGGCAAAGCAAAGCGCCCGAAGCAGGGGCTGGCCGTAATCGAGGGAAGAGAGCACCAGCGAAAAGCAGGTGCCGATCACCGCCCCAATGGCGCACAGCAGAGCATAGAGCAGGGGGGCAAAGCGGGAGCGCTTTTCTTCTTCCCGGGACAGCTCCACAAAGCCGACCAGCAGCGGCGGCGCCGCCACAAAGACGGGGCCTGTCAGGGAGCCGAGCAGAAGGGCCGCCATCATGACCGCCCCCGCCGCGCACCAGCCGGGGAGTTTTCGGCGCAGATCGAGGGGAGAGGGGGAGTAAGGCGCTTCCCTTTCCTGAAGCCCTCTGGCCATCGTGACCCGGCGCAACAGCAAAACGGAACCGGTGAGGATGATGACGCCCACCACATAGAAAACGGAAACGCCTCCGGGGACAAACTGCGGCAGCAGGGCGGCGGAGATCATGGGGAACATGAACTGCCGGGACACCGCCATCACGACCGCGCAGAACAGCAGCGCTGCCCCCGCCCGCAGGGCAAAGGGGAGGAAGGTAAGATACCCGAGCAGCCATCCGAAGATCCCGGCCGCCGTCACTTCGATGAACAGCCCGTTTTCGCTGACCTTCCAGGGCAAACGGTCCAGCAGGAGAGAACCGAGGGCGATGGCGGCGATCTCCGGGAAAATGTAATCGTGGTTCATGGGAAACAGGATATTCCACACAAGGGCATACAGCAGCAGAAAACCCGAGGCATAAGCAAAACGTTTGAGAGAAAGCGGCATGAGGATCCTCCTTTCAGGCAGACAGAAAAGGACGTCTCCGGGGGGAGGCGTCCTGTGGGTTTGTTTACGCTTCGGCGATGACTTCTACTTCGCAGAGAACGTTTTTGGGAAGGGTCTTGACCGCCACGCAGGAGCGGGCGGGCTTTCCGGTGAAATAAGCGCCGTAGATGGCATTGAAAGCGGCAAAGTCGTTCATATCCGCTAAGAAGCAAACGGTTTTGACGGCCTTGTCCAGGGAGGAACCGGCTGCTTCGAGCAGGGCTTTCAGGTTTTTCATCACCTGTTCGGTCTGTCCCTCGATGGTATCGGCTTCCACGGTGCCGGTGGCGGGGTTGATGGCAATCTGGCCGGAGGTGAATATCAGCCCGCCGGCTTTGATGGCCTGAGAATACGGTCCGATGGCATCGGGAGCGTTTTTGGTGTAGATAACTTCTGACATAAGCGATCGTCCTTTCTGAAAAAAGAATCATATAGTTTCATGCATTCGGGGTGCATGAGGCTTACTGCACAATGCGGTATCCCTTCCGGCTGAGTTCGTCTTTGATCTTCTGGATATGCTCGTGGTTGCGGGTCTCGAGGGAAAGGCGCAGGTAGCAGGAATTGATGTCGGTGTTCAGGTCGGCCCGGTCATGGCTGACCGCGACCACGTTGGCGCCAAGTTTGGAAATAATGCGGGAAACGTTGGTCAGCTCGCCGGGCTTGTCGGTGAGAGCGATCGTAAACTCTGCCAGACGGCCGGTCTTCTGCAGGCCCCGGTCGATCACACGGGAGAGGATGGTCACGTCGATATTTCCTCCGGACACCAGACAGCAGACCTTCTTGCCCTTGATGGGGAACTTGTCGAAAAGGGCAGCCGCTACGGACACAGCGCCGGCGCCTTCGGAGATGAGCTTCTGTTTTTCGATCAGGGACAGGATGGCGGTGGCCAGTTCGTCATCGGTCACAGTCATGATCTCGTCCACATATTGGCAGCACAGGTCAAAGGTCAGCTCGCCGGGGGTTTTCACGGCGATGCCGTCGGCAAAGGTATTGACGGAGGGGAGGGTCTGCACTTCCCCGTGGGCCACGGAAAGGTACATGGACGGAGCGCCGGAAGACTGCACGCCGTAGACCTTGACATTCGGGTTCAGGGATTTGATGGCATAGGCAACGCCGCTGATGAGGCCGCCTCCGCCGATGGGCACGATGACGGCATCCACATCGGGGAGCTGATTGAGGATCTCCAGACCGATGGTTCCCTGCCCGGCGATGACCAGTTCGTCATCGAAGGGATGAATGAAGGTGGCACCGGTCTCCTGCTGCAGTTCCACGGCACGGTCGTGGGCGTCGTCGTAGGTGCCTTCCACTAAAACGACCTCTGCCCCGTAGCTTTTGGTGGCTTCCACTTTGGAAATGGGGGCGGAATTGGGCATACAGATCAGGGATTTGATGCCGAATTTCTGAGCGGCTCTGGCCACGCCCTGCGCGTGGTTTCCGGCGGAGCAGGCGATGACGCCCTTGGCCCGTTCCTCCTCTGTGAGCTGAGAGATTTTGTAGTAAGCGCCCCGTGCCTTGAACGCACCGGTGATCTGAAGGTTTTCTGTTTTCAGATACAGATCGCAGTCATCGGACAGGTTGGTGGCATGGATCATATCGGTGGGATGGATGACCCCCTTGAGCACATAGGAGGCGTGGTAGATCTTATCCAGCGTAAGCATTGTATAGGACTCCTTTTTCTTTTCTTCTTCTGAAAGCCGGTCCGCAGGTGCAGCCCGCCTTACGCATTACTATAATAAAATACCGCTTTTTTCCTCAAAAGTCAAGGCAGGAAGACTTTTTTCCTGCTTCCCGGGGCCAGCGGAGGCACTGGACCCCGTATCCGAGAGATCCTCCCCCGGATCCCCTTTTCAAAAGCTTGCAGAGTCCAGAGCTGCGGGTGTCCGGTGGACACCTCTCAGCCGAAGGACAACCTTCCACTTGGGAATAGTATGTATTATTCATGGAGCCGCCCTCTGCAGCACTTCTCCTTCATGAAAGTCTTCCCTTCGGAAAAACCTTATTTTTTTTTTCATTGAGAACCGTTCGGGCTTCTCGGGCATCTAATCAATGAAACAGTCAAAAAACGAGGCGCAGTGGGGAGTGCTTTGCGGGGCATCACTGCTTCTGTCACACCGTCGGGTTTGCTGTATGAGGCGGAATCGAACGAAAAGCGGAAAGTCCTCGTTTCTGGCACTGAAAAAATCGGTAGAAATGGAAGTGAATGATTATGAAGAAAACCAAAAAAAGAATGCCGTTCGTAAAGGCGGCAAGTGTTCTCTTGACTGCCGCCGTATGTCTTGCGCCGGGGATGACCATGAAAGCTCTTTCGGTCCATGCCGCAGAGACCGCCGCCGATACATATCAGCTTGCGGAAAGCTGTCAGGAGGGAACGATCCTTCATTGTTTCAATTGGTCCTATAGCCTGGTAGCGGAATCCATGAGTCGGATCGCTGCCGCAGGCTTCACCTCTGTACAGCTTTCTCCGGCACAGGTATCCTTCTATAACTCCTATGAAGGTTACAGCAGTTGGTACTACGCTTATCAGACCTTCGGCATGGAGATAGAGTTTTATGAGGAAGAATCCCTGCGGGATCTTTGCAGTGAGGCGGATAAGTACGGCGTCAAGGTCATTATGGATGTCGTGGCGAATCATAGTGTCTATGCCGAACAGCCTTCTGACTGGCGCAACCTCGGCACCATAACCGATTACAGCAGCCGAACGAATATCACTACCGGCGACCTCCTCGGGCTGAAGGATCTGGACACTGAAAACAAGGCCATACAGAACAAGGTGAAATCATATCTGGACAAGCTCTATGAGGCCGGCGTGGACGGAATACGCTGGGATGCCGCCAAACATATCGGGCTGCCGAGTGAAGGCAGCGATTTCTGGCCGACTGTTCTGGACGAAAGATTGTATCATTACGGCGAAATACTGAACGGCCCTGTGGATACAGATGAAAAGGTGGAGCTGATGAAGGAATATGCTTCCCTTATGTCCGTGACGGACAATACATACGGGGCAGAATTGGTAAAGAGCTTTGATCAGGGCAAAGCCCCCGATGCGGAAAGCGAGTGGCTGTCGGAAGGGATCTCCGCAGACCGTCTTGTTTTCTGGGGAGAAAGCCATGACACCTATTCAAACGGCCCCTATGAAAAAGGCGCTACCACAAGGATGTCCCAGAACACGATCGACAAAGCCTATGCCGTTGCGGCTGCCAGAGAAGGTGCAACCTCCCTGTATCTTTCCAGACCCTCCGAAACGGAAAGTGAAAAGATCCTCTTCAACACAAAGGGCAGTGTGCACTTTACAAGCCCGGAGGTCAGTGCGGTCAACCATTTCCACAACGCTATGGCAGGAAAGAAAGACTGCGTTTTGACAGAAAACAACTGTGTCGTCATTTCGAGAGAAAACGGAGGCGCTGTGATTGTATGCGGCGGAGAAGGCGGTCAGGTATCTGTTTCCAATCCCGGAGGATATGCCGTGCCGGGAACCTATTTTGATGAAGTATCCGGAAGCCTTTTTACAGTAACAGAAAGTTCTATTACAGGCACGGTCGGGGAAAGCGGAATTGCGGTCATCTATGACAGCGATTTTCTCGGACAGCTCACCGCAGATTCCAACGAGGTCTACAGCTTTTTCGGCTCTCTGGACATTACGCTCGGAGCACAGAACGTACAGGATCCTGCCTATGAACTGACCTATACGGACGAAAACGGAACCAATTGCATAAAAAGCGAATCTTTTTCTGACGGTGACCGCATCACCATCGGCGAGGGCGTGAAGGATGATACAGACATAACCCTTACCCTTACCGGAACGGCCCCGAACGGGAAGACAAGGAAAGAAGTGTTCAGCTACAACATAAGCCGATATAACCGGGTATATCCCTATGGTATAGAGGAAATGTGGTCTGACTGTATTATTCTGTTTGATAACGTGGATACCGGCTGGGAAGAGGTCTATTGTTACGCTTACTCAAAGGACGGCGGCACGCTGACAGAAAACGCCCCGTATCCGGGTGAAAAAATGACGGATGAGGGACAGGAGTTCTATTCCTGCAGGATGTCGGAAGCATTCAATGGCAAAGAGTTCTTTGTCATTTTCAACAACGGAAAGGGAGTACAGATCAGCGAGGGCAAAAACCTCGTCAACAAGACAACATACCCTTACGGCGCCTGGTATTCCGACGACTATTGGTTAGATTCCCGCTCTTCGGAACCGATTCTTCCTACCGGTCATAACCATACGCTTGTTTTTCATGAAGCGGTCTCTCCTACACAGACAGATCCCGGCACACTGGCCTATTACAGTTGTATCGGCTGTGAAAAGCTGTATGCTGATCCTGCTGGCTTGCAGGAGGTGACGCTGGAAGAGCTGGCGATCCCTGCTTCCGGTCGCAAGGATCCTGAGGACGGCAAGCCCGACAAAGCCCGGACGGAGGAGATCGGACCCGCTGCCCATTCCGACAAGAACATACCCGAGACGGGAGATACGACCGTATATGCAGCGATTTCTTTAGCGGCGGCATCGGCCTTGGCCGTTATTGTGATACTCGGACGAAGAAAAACATCTTACTGAAACATCATGCCCTTTCTGCAGCCTCCTCCCCCACCCGTAGAGATGGGGGAGGAGGCTGTTTTGGACCATGATTCATTTTTAAGTCTTCCTTTACGCCGTATGACAAAGCGGGACAGCGGCATATGGCCGGGTATCCTCCCGAAATCGGACACACACGGCCAAACGATCGTTCCGGGCAGAGACGGGGCTTGTAAAAAAGTGTCTGAAACAGGGAAAAAATTTCCGAAACCCCTTTATATTTCCGAAAAGATAAGGTATAATAGATGGGTAAGGTATGCCGAACATACCAAATAAAAATAACGGAGCGTGATTTCAATGGCATTGGTAAATGCGGCAGAAATGCTGAAAAAGGCAAAGGCCGGTCATTATGCGGTCGGTCAGTTCAACATCAACAACCTTGAATGGACAAAGGCGATCCTTCTGACGGCGCAGGAGCTCAATTCCCCCGTCATTTTAGGCGTTTCCGAGGGCGCTGGCAAGTACATGACCGGGTTCTCCACTGTGGCGGCCATGGTGAAGGCGATGGACGAATCCCTGGGCATCACCGTTCCGGTGGCCCTTCACCTCGACCACGGCACCTATGAAGGGTGCTACAAGTGCATCAAAGCAGGCTTTACTTCCATTATGTTCGACGGCTCTCACTATCCTTTTGAAGAAAACCTGGCCAAATCTCAGGAACTGGTCAATGTGGCGCACAACCTCGGCCTGTCCATTGAGTGTGAAGTCGGTTCCATCGGCGGCGAAGAAGATGGCGTTGTCGGCATGGGCGAATGCGCCGATCCCGATGAATGCAAGACGATCGCCGACCTCGGCGTCGATATGCTCGCAGCCGGCATCGGCAATATCCACGGCAAATATCCCGAAAACTGGCAGGGCCTTTCCTTTGAGACCCTCGATGCCATCCAGGCTAAAACCGGCGAAATGCCCCTCGTCCTGCACGGCGGCACCGGCATTCCGGCCGATATGATCAAAAAGGCGATCTCCCTCGGCGTTTCCAAAATCAATGTGAACACCGAATGCCAGCTTTCCTTCCAGGAAGCGACCAGAAAGTACATCGAAGCCGGCAAGGACCTTCAGGGCAAGGGCTTCGACCCCAGAAAACTGCTCGCTCCCGGCTTTGAGGCCATCAAGGCAACTGTGAAGGAGAAAATGGAACTGTTCGGTTCTGTCGGCAAGGCCTGAGGCTGAACAATTCTCCTGTTGGTTATGAAAAAACCGCATCGTCCCTTCTTTT
>CACYCG010000130.1 GCA_902772855.1 uncultured Ruminococcus sp. | reverse complement strand
TTTTTGGACATTATACCCTCCCTGCTTTTTCCTTTTGTGTGGTGTAATTGCCTTTAACGCTTAAGTTGTTGGCATTGCTGGGGGCACTCCCCCAGATACGGGTGCAGCGTCACGCTGCCGCTGCCGCTGCCTTCACTTCTTGAGCAAAGTAACGACAGGAGAAGGACCTTGCATATCTGAGTTTTATTCAGTCTTCCCTATTATTTTGTGTAGCATTTTCCTTCAGAATATGCTACAATAAGGAAGTAGTGCCCGGAAAAGGTTTTCCGGGACGGTTCTTTTGAAGGAGGCATTTGTATGACCATTCCCCGCACCCTGCGGACGATCAAGAAAAACTATACCCTTCAGACGTTTCTGTGGGCGCTGGCTCTGTCCTGCCTGATTTTCCTGCCGTGGATGATTCTCGACAGCGGGTATTTTTTCTTTTATGGTGACTTTAACGTACAGCAGATCCCGTTTTATCAGATGATCCACGATTCCATCCGGGAAGGCAATCTCGGCTGGAGCTATACGACCGATTTAGGCGCCAATATTATCGGGTCCTATTCGTTCTATAACATCGGCTCCCCGTTTTTTTACCTGACGCTTCTGCTGCCCAGTGAAGCCGTGCCTTATATGATGGCTCCCCTGCTCATGCTGAAGTTTGCCTTAGCTTCCACCGGCGCTTACCTCTTCCTGCGGCGCTATATCCTGCGCCAGCGGTTTGCAATGTTCGGCGCCCTGCTGTATGCCTTTTCCGGATTCGGGATCTATAATATCTTCTTCAACCATTTCCATGAGGCGATGGTCATCTTCCCCTTTATTTTAGCCGCCCTCGATGCCTTTGTCTATGAGCAGCGCAAGGGAGTGCTGGGCCTGACCCTCTTCCTGTCTGCCTTCATGAATTATTACTTCTTTGCGGGGCAGGCGGTTTTCCTGCTGATCTACTGGGGCTTCCGCATGGTCACAAAAAGCTACCGCATGACCCTGATAGAGTTCCTCCGCATGGTGCTGGAAGTGATTCTCGGCGTGCTGTGCGCCGGGGTCGTGCTGGTGCCGTCGGTGTTTGCGGTGCTGCAGAATAACCGGGTGAACAATTTCCCGCACGGCTGGAATGCGGTGGTCTACGGAAACCCGCAGCGGTACCTGCATATCTTCCTGTCCTTCTTCTTCCCGCCGGATATGCCCGCTTATGCCAACTTCACCCCCGATTCCAACGCCAAATGGGCCAGCGTGGCCGCCTGGCTGCCGCTGTTCAGCACGGTGGGCGTGTTCGCTTTCTACCGGCTGAAAACGCAGGTCTGGCTGAAAAAACTCATGGTGACGCTGTTCGTCATGGCGATGGTGCCCTTTTTCAATGCAGCGTTCCAGCTCATGAACGCCTCCTATTATGCCCGCTGGTACTATATGTTTACCCTGATGATGGCGCTGGCGACCGCCATCAGCCTGGACCGTACCCAGACCGATTACGTTCCGGCGCTGCGCAGGACCTTCCTCGTCACCGCCGCCATTACCGCCCTGATCGGCCTGGTGCCCAAAAACGCACTGGACGACAAGAAAAACGAATTGGAACTGGGCCTGATGAAATATCCCGACCGATTCTGGGGCTGGGTGGCTATTGCGTTTGTGGGACTGGTCACGCTGACCGTTCTGCTTTGCCTGCGGAAAAACCGCAAAGTGTTCCGCAGGAGTGTTTCCATCGCTTTGTCCGTGCTGATCGTGGGCTACGGAAACGTGCTTGTCGGCGTGGGCGTGCTCAATTCCAATTACCGCAAGGATTTTATCGCCGACCATGTCATTGACAACCGGGGCGTGTTCAATAAAAGCCTCCCGGATATTGAAAACGTGCGCTCGGATTTTTACGAAACGATGGATAACATGGGGATGTTCTGGCAGGTGCCGACCATTCAGGCTTTCCAAAGCATTGTGCCGGGTTCGATCATGGATTATTATGAATCCATCGGCGTGGAGCGCAGTGTCGGGTCCCGCCCGAAAACAGACGTCTACGGCATCCGCTCCTTCCTGTCTGTGAAATATCTGTTCGATTACACCAAGGATTCCAAACGCTTCAGCAAATCACTGGGGCAAAACGAAATGCCCGGCTGGACGGAAATCATGGAGAAAAACGATTTCCTCGTCTACGAAAACGATTACTACATCCCCTACGGCTTCACTTATGACGATTATATTTCCACTGACGAATATAACGACAGCGCCAAAAACAACCGCCATCTGCTGATGCTGAAAGCCATCGTGCTGACGGACGAGCAGATTCTCCGCCACGGAGATATCCTGCACCACCACAGCAGCGCAGAACCTTATGAGTTTACCCGCTACGCCTATTTTGAGGACTGCGAAAAGAGAAGAGAGAACACCTGCGAGCCGATCAAATTTGAAAACAGCCGCTTCTCCACCCGCTTTACGGCGGGAGATCAGGACGAACTGGTCTTTTTCTCCATCCCCTACGAAGACGGCTGGAGCGCTCAGGTCAACGGCAAAGCGGCCATGATCGAGCGGGTGAACGTCGGCTTCATGGCGGTGCGGGTGCCCAAAAACACCACCTCGGACATTGTGTTTGAATACAAGACCCCCGGTCTGACGATGGGCGCCGTCATTTCCGCTGCCGGAATCGTACTGTTCATCCTGTACTGGGTCATCTGGAAAGAGCCCGCCAAGATGAGAAGGCGCAAGGTGTACCTGCGGTATTATGAAGACGATTCGGACAGCCTGCCCGAAGAACTGCCGGAAGAAGACCCGAACGATTTTTGGGACGATCTGCCGCCTGCGGACGACCTGCAGCGGCCTCACCCGGAAGAGCTGCCCCCGGAGGAAACCGCCCCCGTTGAACCTCCCGAAACAGATGAATCTTCTTCCACTCCTCCGGAACCCCCGGCCGAAACCGGCGGGGCAGAGCCAGAAAAGCCGGAATGATCCGAAGCCGCACGGTTTCGTTCGTGTTTCATGCAAAGATCCCCTTTGTCGGCGCAGTGGCAAAGGGGATCGGTGTTTTGTCTGTTTTTCTTTTGCCGGAACCGGGCTTTTCCGTTCTCCTCTGCTCAAAGGAACGAAAAAACCGGCCCAAAGCCTTCCCTTAGTTGCTTCTTGCTTTCGGCGGGTCGAATTCCGGATTGAAGGCATAGAAATTGCGGCTGTCCAGTTTATCGGTCGCCACACGCAGGGCCTCGCCAAAGCGCTGGTAATGCACGATCTCCCGTTCCCGCAGGAAGCGGATGGGGTCGATGACATCGGGATCGTCGCAGAAGCGCAGGATATTGTCATAGGTCACTCTCGCCTTCTGCTCCGCCGCTAAATCCTCGTGCAGATCGGCCAGCAGATCGCCCTTCACCTGCAGGGCGGCTGCCGTATACGGCGTGCCGGAGGCCGCAGCGGGATAGATGCCGGCGGTGTGGTCCACAAAATACTGGTCCAGACCCGCTTCTTTCAATTCCTTTGCGGAAACCCCTTTGGTGAGCTGGTAGAGGATGGTGCCCACCATTTCCAGATGCCCCAGCTCTTCGGTGCCGATGTCCGTTAAAACGGCTTTGATCTCTGGGTAGGGGGCGGTGTAGCGCTGGCTCAGGTAGCGCAGGGACGCCCCCAATTCCCCGTCCGGCCCGCCGTACTGTGACATGATGATCTTCGCCAGCGCCGGATTCGGGCGGCGAATATTCACCGGATACTGCAGCTTCTTTTCATACACAAACATAGGTCAGTCCCTCCCGTTATTCCAAGGCCACGGGTCTGCGATCCAGGCCCAGCGGCTTCCTTCGCAGCCTGCCGTCAAGGGACCGAAGCGCTGCTCATATTCCTCCCGCAGCCGTCCTTCTTCCCGCTCGTATTCCTCCAGTGCTTTGGCGGCGGAGGTGTCGTTCGGGTGGGTGTCCAGATACATCTGCAGGTCATGCGCCGAAAATCCAACAGCGGACAGTTGGCGCAGCATTTTTTCCCGCTCATTCATCTTTTGCCCCTCCTTTCCATCCGGTGGGAACGAAGGGTTTATCCAGCTCCGGGAACAGGGTGCCTTTGACAAGCGCCTGCTCCGGTGCATACAGCGCCCCCGCATTCTGATAGGGGACGTAAGCCATCGCCTCCGCCGTTTGTTTCGGCAGGGGACGGACAAAAAATCGTGAGTTCTGAAGCTCTTTGATGACATCCATCGGTCTGACTCCTTTCTTTTTCGCTTCTCTATCATCGTATGCGAAGCCTTTGGAAAAGTGCAGACCGCCGCAAAAGGAGAAACCATATGAAAAAATTACTGCTGCAGGCCCTCGGCTTTTTCGGCATCAGCGGCATTGGCTGGCTGATGGATTTTGCCATTTTTACCGTGCTGGGCTTTTTAGCGTGGACACCGGTGGAAGTGAATAATATGATCAGCTCCGGGGTCGGAGTGACGTTTGTGTTTATTTTTTCCACCCGCAAGCTCTTCCAGAACACCGGCCGCATTCCCCTGCCGGTGAAATACCTGATTTATATTGTCTATCAGATCCTGCTCATTTCCGCAGTATCCGTGCTGGTGGGCTGGCTCTCCGGCTGGCTCTTCGGGGTCATCCCGTGGGAGGGAATCGCCCGCTTCTCCCCCATCATCGCCAAGATCCTCATCACGCCGTTTACGATGGTGCTCAACTTCATCTTCATGAAAATCCTCATCGAAAAAGTCGGCAAAGCATAACGGCAGCGGCGGGCGGCAGCCAGAAAAACTTCAAACAGATTCCATTCCTGACGGAAACGCCGCCTCTGGCGGCGTTTCCCCTTTTTAACAAGCGGTGGTGATACCTTTTCTATAGTAGGTTTTACGAAGGTATACCACCTGTTTTAAGGGAAGGTTTTTAGGAAGGGCTTCCCCCGGAAATGGGTCCAGCACCCCAAGGGCAATTCCGCTGGGCGCGTCACGCTGGCGCCGCCGCTGGTTTGCAAGACTTTTGGCGTCTTCTTTAGGTTCAAGCCCCGGAAGGGGGTCCGGGGGAGAATCCCCCGGCTACGGGGTCCAGCGCCGCCGCTGGCTCTGGCCGCCGGGGGCGGCGGCGGGAACCTGATGCAGCCGGTTAGAAGGGGG
>CACYCG010000129.1 GCA_902772855.1 uncultured Ruminococcus sp. | reverse complement strand
TATTTGCAGAAGGCTGTCAGAAGAAGGACGCCTGAAAATCCCGGGTCCAGCACCCCAAGGGTACTTCCGCTGGGCGCGTCACGCTGGCGTCCCCCCTGTTGATATTCATCGGAAGTCATGATACAATAAGAATAGGAAAGGAGGGAAATCCATTGAACGCATTCGCACCAATATAGGACCTTGCCAGAGTATTTGTGAAATAAAACGATTGTGAATAGGAGGAATTATATGCCTGTTGATACCAAAGAAGTAGTGGCCACTTTTTCGTACATGATCGGGATCCGGAAACATATTTTAGAGCAGAACTTTCCCGAGTGCAGACAAACACTTGAGGCCCTGTATGCCGATCAGGACGCCACCGTGATACGTTATTTATGCAAACTGCGCACCGCCCTGTTTCAGCATTTCAAAAAAACGGATACGGCGATGCTGTATGACCTGAAAAACCTAACCTCTTTAGAATGGTATGACAAAGACAATATCCGGCAGCTTGAAAAATGGGGCATTCCGATCATTAAAGCCAATTACCGCTCCGAAAAATACGTTTATGATATTACCAAGCTGATCAATGAATATATTGATGCTTGTTCCCGGTTTTTCTATGACTGGATCCGATGGGACTATATCAAGGATCTGTTTGTCATCCCGAAGTATCAGAAAGACGGCGTGCTGAAAAAAGAATTCGGGGTGTATATGGGAAATATCGCCTACTACCCATATCAGATGTATATTCATTGGGAACCGGAAGATCTGGGAAATATTTTGTATAATGACGGCAAGTTCCTGAAAATCGTCTATGAACAGCACGATGATTATTTCGGGGATTACTCCAAATACCGGGATGCCGATGAGGATACCAGAAATAATATTTATACGTTTATTGACAACTCCGAAAAAACGGCCATCGCCGTGGACTGTGAGAACTCCAACCCCTTCAAATTATACAGTGTGCTGAAGGGCCTGAATCCGGATGAATTAGCCAAAATCGAAAAAATCACCCTGTATGACGATGTCAATACAACAGCCGGCTGGGACTGGCTTTCCAGGTTCACCCATATCCCCGTGGAACATATTGAGATCGAACGCATCACCGACAGAAAATCGCTGGTCGATCTGAGGATGACAGCCAGCGTGGTCACGGATTTTTACCAAAGCGGGATCACTTCTTTTATCATTGTCTCCAGCGATTCGGATTTCTGGGGGCTTATCCAAAGCCTTCCGAAAGCTCATTTTCTCGTGATGTATGAATATGAAAAATGCGGTGAAGCCATCAAGTCTGCCCTGTCTCAGCATGGGATTTATTACTGCGCCATTGATGATTTTTGCTCCGCTGCCACGGAAGATATGAAAAAAGCCGTTCTCTTCGCCGAGCTCAGAAAGCATCTCCCCACCCTGTGCGGAGAAAACCCGATGGAGCTGACGCAGAAGATCTACGAAGCCACCCGGGTAACGGCTACGAAAAAAGAAATGGAAAACTTCTGCAATCGGTTTGTGAAAACGCTGAAACTGAAAATCATTGACGGAAAGTTTGAAATCGAGATCCAGACCTGATCAAAAACGGTCAGCCAAAGCAAAGGCTGACCGTTTTCTGTTTGTCCTGTCAATCCAGGATCATTATATCCTCTTCTTCGTCTTCTTCCTCGCCCACATAGCCTTCCGCCGGAAAGACCCTCTCGCTGACGGCTTCCACCTTCAGTTTGTCGGAACTGCCGGAAGCCAGAAACAGCATATACCCGGTCTGCGCCTCGTTTTCGGGGAGGTTCTTGTACATATCCACCACAACCCCGCTGCTGCCGCTTCTCAGGTCAAATAGTTCTACCGAATCGGATTTTCTGTATTTTTCCACCGTGATCACCAGGAAATTGTCCTGGAAAAACGCTTCGTCCTTCTGGGAAGCGGCCTCTTCAAACGTCACCCCGCTGTCCACGGCATCTAAGGAGCAGATCTCCCGGTAATCATTGGCAAACTGCCGGAGCTGCTCGGCAGAACGGATCAGAAACGCCGCATGGTCTTTCCCGCCGGCAAACAGATACTCCGCCTGCACCCCGGCATCGGCCACGTCTACCATAGCCACTTCAAACACCTCCAGCACTTCTCCTTCATCGGCCGGAGCTTCCTCCTCCGAAGAGACAGCCGGCTTTTTTTCCGGGAGAGGGGCAGCGGAAGAAACGGAGGCCTCTGAGGGGGTTTTTTCCGGCTCAGACGGCGCTTCGGAGGATTCTTCCGAAGAAACCGTTGTCTCCTCTGCTTTCGATTCCGGAAGAGCAGGCGATTCCTCCGGGGAGGACGCCGGAGATTCCTCTTTCGGGGTGGACACCGCAGAGGCGAGCTTGCTTTCCGGAGCGTCGGTGGAAACTGTTTCCGTCCGTTTTTCGGAAGAGGTCTGCGGGGCTTCGGGGAGGGGATCATTCCCTCCGGAAAAAGCGCACGCTGACAGCAGCAGCGCCGACAGCAGCGCAGCCCCCGTCATCCATCTTGAAACTTTCATATCATTCTCCTATTCCCTTATTCCTCCGATTCCTCTGACAGATAGGAACCGGCCGGAAAAAAGTTCAGCGTGACCCCGTTGAGACCCATTCGTTTTTTGGAGCCGGAAACCAGATACAGGATGTACCCGGCTTCCCTTTCGTCTGCGGGTTCGTTTTTGTAAATGTCTATCATGGTGCAGCCGCCCCCTTCATACACTTCCCACAGGGTAATGCCATCGCTTTTCTTGTATCGCTGGGCGGTGATCACAACATTATTGCTTTCAAAAAAGCCCTCATTCATATCGGCGCTGGCCTGTGCGAAGGTTTCTCCGGCATCCACATGGCTGAGGAAATAGGTTTCCTCATACTTCTCTGCAAAGGCCCTCAGCTCCTCTTCCGAATGAATGACGAAGCACTGGTTTTCTTCCGGCAGGCCGCCGGCTTTTTGAACGTCTTCATCGGAAATGTCGACCTCGGCGCACATAAACGTGATGTATTTCCCGGTGGATTCATCGTCTTCCGGGTCCTCTTCCGGAGCATCGGGGTCTTCTTCGGCAGGGGCTTCCTCCGATGGGTCGGAAGAAACGGGGGCTTCCTCCTCGGAAGGAGCCGAAACGGTAGCCGAAACAGCTTCTGTCCCGCCCCCGGCAGAGGCCTGCGGCAAAGAAGCGTCCCCTGCGGAAACAGCGCACGCCGACAGCAGCACCGACAGCAGCACCGCACCCCCCGCTAACATTCGTGAACCTTTCATGCTTCTCTCCTCACTCCATCAAAACGACGCCGGCATCTTCTTCCGCCGGTTCGCTGGACAAATACGCCCCGGCCGGGAAGAGGTTCAGCGTCACCCCGTTGATGCCCATGCGGTCTTTGGCGCCGGACAGCAGGAACAGGGTGTAGCCGGCTTCGGCTTCGCTTTCGGGAGCGTTTTTATAAATGTCGATCATCGTACTGCTGCCGCCGTCATACACTTCCCACACCGTGATGCCGTCGCTTTTCTTATACCGCTGCACCACGATGATGACGTTGTATTCCTTAAAAAACTCCTCGTTCATTTCGGAGGAAGCCTGCAAAAAGTTCTCCCCGGCGTCCACGTCCTTCAGAGAATATTTATCCGCATACTCATCGAAAAAACGCTGAAGCTCTTCCACCGAATGAATGAGATAGCTCAGTTTGTCATCGAGCAGACCGTCGGCTTTCTGCATCGCCTCATCGGAAATATTGACTTCCGTGGCGGTGAAGGGGATGGATTTTCCGGCAAGACCTTCCTCGGCAGGGGATTCCTCAGCGGAGGATTCCTCCGGGGGGGTGCTGTCTTCCTCCGGGGCAGAAGCTGCTTCATCGGGAGCGGACGTTTCCTCCGGCGCAGAAGAAGGCGCTGAAGAAGCCGCATCCGAAGCCGCCGAAGATGCGGGCGTCCCAGAAGAAGGCTCGGACGAAACGGCAGCGGCCTCAGAAGAGGCATTGAACAGGGATTCTTCTCCCGGAATAGGGCGGGAAGACCCTTCGCAGCCGCCCAGCAGCGCCGCAGAAAGCACCGCCGCCGTCAGCAGAATAAGCTGTTTTTTCATAAGAAGCTCTCCTTTCAGGAATGGTCAAGGGGAATGAAGACGTTTTCTTTATTGCTGCGAAGCAGGCGCACCAGCTTGATTTTTTTGCTGCCGCATCGGTCGCAGGCTGCGGCCCGTTCGTAGGTTTCCAGATAGGGAATGCTGGAATTGCTCACCCGCAGCAGCGCCTTGCGGCGTTCTCTTGTAATATCCGGCACCCTCCGTTCCAGCAGCGCCTCCACTTCCTCGGTCATGGTCCCCTGTTCCATCGCATTCACCAGGCGGCGGGCCAGTACGATTTTCGCCACATACATATCCACCTGCGCTGAAGTTACCATGAGACAGCCGCAGTCCTCGCATTTGACGGCGGGCATCATTTCATTGGCAACGCCGAACCGGCTGCGGAAAAAAGCGATGTCCGGCTCCACGTTCCGTTTGTGGAAATCGGCTAACTGAGCCGACAAAGCGATTAGCGCCGACAGAAGCTGCCCCGCCCACAGCCCTTTTTCCAGGTCGCTGACCATCGTGCTGTCAATGCGGAGCCGTGCAAACCGGCCTTTCGGCTCAAACTCCAGACGGAACCTATCCACGTCCCCGTCTTTATCATATTTTGCAATACATTCCCCGACCACCGCTGCCGGTTCCTCTGCGCCCAATTCGGACAGAAGCAGCCGGATGGATTCCAATGTCATTCTATACTGATCCATTCTTCAAGACCCTCCGTTTGTGTAATGTCCCCTTTTTCCGTCCGCCCCGTTCCACAGTGCTTTTTCAGGGCCGACACAGGGGCGGCCATATTGATTATAAACGAAAATCCGAAAATATACAATAATATTTTAAGGATATTTTATTTTTGCCCCTTCCTTCCGATTGACAAACGCCCGGGGATAACATATACTGAAAGATGAGATAGTGGGAATGTGTGCTTTGCCGTCTGTCTCCTTTCACTTCCTGCTATTAGGAGGTCATGAAACATGATTCAATGTACCCGCTGCGGGGCCTTTGTGCCCGATAACTCCAAAATCTGCAGCACCTGCGGTGCTACAATACCTATACCGCCAACCTTCGGCGCTGTCCCCGGTCCTCAGGGAGGAGAGCGCATTTACGACCCCTCCGCCGCTTTCACTCAGCCGGTCAATGGCCCCGGGTATCCGTCCTCTCCTGCCCCATCTCCCTCGGGAACTTCCGGGTATGGGGGGTATCCTGCCCAGAACAGACCGTCTTCCTCCTATGGCGGCCCCTCCGGAGGAGACCCCTACCGTTCCCCCGCTTACGGAACGATTTCTTACGGCTCACAGCCTTCCACCGGCCAGCTCGGGCAGGATCCAAACGCCATGTTCAGCGACCAGAGGAATACCGGCTCCGGCTATGGCGC
>CACYCG010000128.1 GCA_902772855.1 uncultured Ruminococcus sp. | reverse complement strand
CATTGAGTTTATTCACGTCAATCATTCCATTCCCGATTCTGTCGGGCTGGCCATTCACACGCCGGCCGGAACGATCGTGCATACGGGAGATTTCAAGATCGACTTCACCCCCACCACCGGCGAGATGATCGACCTGTCCCGTTTTGCCGAATTGGGTAAAAACGGAGTGCTGGCGCTGATGGCGGATTCTACGAATGCCGAACGTCCGGGCTATACGCCGACGGAACAGAAAATTGCCCGCACATTTGATATGCTGTTCCGGGAAGCGGAAAAGCATCGGATCATTATTGCAACGTTTGCCTCCAACCTCGGAAGGATCCGCCAGATCCTCGACTGCGCTCAGAAATACGGCCGCAAGGTTGCCTTTTCCGGCCGAAGCATGATCAATAATATGACCATCGCCTCTGAATTAGGCTATATCGACGTGCCGGAGGGCTTGGTCATTGATTTGGATATGCTCCATCATTATACAAAAGATCAGATCGTTCTGATCACGACCGGAAGCCAGGGAGAGCCGATGTCGGCCCTGTCCCGCATGGCCTATTCCGATCACCGCAAGGTGGAGGTGGGTCCGGACGATTATATCATCATCTCGGCCAATCCCATTCCCGGAAACGAAAAAATGGTCAGCACCGTGGTCAATGAATTGATGAAGCACGGCTGCAAGATCGCTTCCGAATCCATGTATGAGGTGCACGTTTCGGGCCATGCCTGTCAGGAAGAATTGAAGATCATTCAGGGCCTGACAAAGCCGAAATACTTCATTCCCGTCCACGGGGAGCAGAAGCATCTGGTCAAACATGCGGCCCTTGCCATCAGTATGGGAATTCCGAAAGAGAACGTGTTTATCGGAGATGTCGGCAACGTCATCGAGATCTCCCGGGAATGTCTGCGCCGCCTTCCGAGTGTGCCGGCGGGAAAACTGCTGGTCGATGGTTTAGGCGTTGGCGATGTGGGCAGCATTGTCCTGCGGGACCGCAAGCATCTGGGACAGGATGGCCTGATCGTTGTCGTCGTCACCCTCGACAGCGGATCCGGAGAAGTGATTGCCGGTCCGGACATTGTTTCCCGTGGATTTGTCTATGTGCGGGAAAGTGAGCCGCTGATGGAAGACGCCCGCATAGCGGTGCTCGACGCATTGGATGACTGCCGCCATCAGGGCGTGCATGAATGGGGACTCATGAAAACAGCCATCAAAGATTCCCTTTCCAAAGTGCTGTATGACAAAACCCGCAGGAGTCCGATGATCCTTCCCATCATCACAGAAGTGTGAAAATATTATTCCGGTCCTTTCAGACAGGGCCGGAAAAGGAAGGATGCTGCAAAAGCATCCTGAAAAGCGGGTGAGCGACATGAACCAACGAAAAAAACCAAATACGATCACACCCTTGCTTCTGATCATGGCGGCGGTCATGTTCGCTATGGCCATTGTTTCCCTGTGGTGGAACCACTATGTCTTTTTGGTGGAACTGCTCGTTTCACTGGGAGCGCTGGCGGCCGTGATCGTGGGCATTGTGAATATCAAACAATATCTGCTGCACGTTTCTTCTGAAGCGCTGCGTTCGCTCGGGGAGGATGCGAAAAACCGCATCCAGACCATTCCCGTTCCGGCGGCGATCTTAGGGGAGGAGCAGGAGATCATCGCCGTCAATCAGGCGTTTCTAACGAAGATTGCCGGCAAAGCAAGCCCTTTGGGAGATCCGATCGATCTGTATCTGTCCGCAGGCAGCCCGGAGGGACTGTATGCCGATTTCGGCATGGATACCTTCGTCAACGGGAACTGGTACATCACGTTTGCCGTCAAGGGCAAAAACAGTTCTCTGGTGTATTTTGTGGATGACAACAAATATAAGGTCAATTCCGATGAATACATCCTGTCCCGTCCTTCGGTAGCGCTGATTGCTTTTGACAATAAAGAAGAGCTGGAGCGGGATGCAGAAGACGGTGAAGCCAGCCGAATTTCCGTTTTAGTGGAAAGAGCAATCGCAAAATGGGTCAGTTCCACGACCGGTTTTTATAAGAAGATTTCTGGCGGGCGCTATTTAGTGATTTTTGAAGAACGATTCACGCAGGTATTTGTCGATGAAAAGTTCAAGATTTTGGAAGAGATCCGTGCCATTGAGATCAACGACCGGATGTCGCCCACGATCTCCATCGGCATTGGCCGGGGCGGAGAAAATCTGAAAGAATGCGAACAGTGGGCCAAGCAGGCGCTGGATATGGCGCTCGGCCGGGGCGGCGATCAGGTGGCCGTGAAACGGGGAGAAAACTACCAGTTCTTCGGCGGCCTTTCCAAAGGGGTTGAAAAGCGGGACAAGGTGCGAACACGAGTCATCGCCGGCACCCTGACCAGCCATGTCAGCAACAGCAGCACGGTGTTCATCATGGGCCACCGCTATTCTGATTTAGACAGCGTGGGAGCCTGCATCGGGATGTGGAGCGGTATCAGCAAAGGTCTTCACCACAGCGCCTATATCGTCATCGACCGTCAGCAAACGCTGGCCAAGTCCCTGGTCCGCAGTTTTGAGGAGGCCGGTTTTGAGAGCATTTTCAAAACCGAAGATGAGGCGCTGGATCTGATCGACGACCATTCCCTGCTCATTATTGTAGACACGCACAGCCCCAATTTTCTGGACGCCAAGGCGGTGTATGACAAATGCCGGAGAGTGGTGGTCATTGACCATCACCGCATGATGGTCAATCACATCGACAATGCCCTGGTATTTTATCATGAGCCGTATGCATCCTCGGCCTGCGAGATGACCGCCGAACTGGTCCAGTATTTAGGCGACTGCCAGATCAGCCGTCTGGAAAGCGAAGCCCTGCTCTCCGGCATTATGCTCGACACGAAAAACTTTGTGCTGCGCACCGGGGTCCGGACTTTTGAAGCGGCTGCTTTCCTGCGCAGTAAAGGCGCCGATACGGTGGAAGTCAAGCGGCTGTTTTCCAATTCGATTGATACCTATAAGGTAAAATATAAACTGGTCAGCGAGGCGGAGATCTTCAATTATTGCGCCATCGCCTGCACCGATTCCATTTCCACGCCGGATCTGAGGATCGCTTCTGCGCAGGCTGCTGATGAGCTGTTAGGGATCGAAAATGTCAAGGCTTCCTTTGTCATGTATAAAACCGGAAAAACCACCAATATTTCCGCCCGTTCTCTGGGCGACCTGAATGTACAGGTCATCATGGAAGCGCTCGGCGGCGGCGGCCATCAGACAATGGCAGCCTGCCAGCTCGAAAACACCAGCATTGAAGAAGCCAGAGAAAGATTGCTGTCCATTATCAATGAGCTTGAGATCAATAAAAAAGCCGAAGCGGGAAAGGCCGCCGGCTGAAGAGAAAGGAACGAACAGAATGAAGGTTATTTTACTGCAGGACGTTAAGGGGTCCGGCAAAAAGGGAGAATTAGTCAACGTATCCGATGGGTACGCCCGCAATTATCTCCTGCCCCGCCAATTGGCAAAGCAGGCGGATGCAGCGGCGGTCAACGAGCTGAAAAATGCGGAGGAATCCCGCCAATATAAAATCAAAGTGGAAACAGAACAGGCCAGAGCCAATGCGCAGAAACTTCAGGACCAGACCATCACGATGACCGGAAAAGCCGGCAAGGGCGGCAAACTGTTTGGTTCCATCACCCCCAAGGAAGTAGCCGCCGAGATCGAGCGGGTGTTCCACATTCCGGTCGATAAGCGCAAGCTCACCCTGGATGCGGAGATCAAATCTTTCGGAACGTACAACTGCGAGGTTAAACTTTACACCGGCATTTCCGCCACGATGAAGATCATGGTCACTGAAGAACCGGGCAATCAATAAAACAAATGATTTTTGGAAAAGATTTGGGGGGATGCTCTCAAATCTTTTTCCTGTCGTAAGCAGAAACGGAGATCAACATGAGCGAAGTATTATCGGAGATCACCTATGACGGAATGAATCTTCCCTTTAACGCAGAAGCGGAGCAGACAGTTCTCGGAACGGTGCTGATCGATTCGGAATACATCACCACCGTCATGGAGCAGCTTCCCTCAGCGGAGTATTTTCATCTATCGAGCAATAAGGAGATCTATCAGGCGATGATCGATCTCTTCACACTGAATGAACCGATCGATTTCATCACGATCCTGGACCGTCTGAAAAAAAACAGGGGAAAAGAGCAGGACGAAGGCACGCTGAAAAACTATTTGATGGACCTCATGCAGATCGTTCCTGCTGTTTCCCGGATCGATCATTATTGCCGTCTGGTGCGGGAAAGCTATATTCTCCGGCGGCTGATCGGAGCTTCCCGGGAAATCATTGAAGAAGCCTCCCATTCCGGGGAAGAGGTAGAAAAAATCGTCGATGCTGCCGAACAGCGTATGTACGAGATCCGGGACGGCCGGAACGAAAAGGGGCTGGAGTCCATTCGTTCCATTGTGCTTCAGACCATTGAACGGCTGGATCAGCTCAATTCTCCCGACAGCGATCGCTACAAGGCGCTTCCCACCGGCATTTCCGACCTGGATAATACGATCACCGGACTGAATCCCTCCGACCTGATCCTGCTGGCCGCTCGTCCCGGCATGGGAAAAACCAGTTTTGCCTTGAATATTGCGCGTCATGTAGCGGTAAAGGGAAAAAAGAAAGTGGCGTTTTTCTCTCTGGAAATGTCCAGAGAACAGCTTGTCTCCCGACTGCTTTCCACCGAAGGACTGATCCAGGGAACCAAACTGCGCACGGGAAAACTGAGCGATGACGAATGGGTCCGGCTGATCGAAGCGATCGACATTCTGAGCAAGACAGAACTGTATATTGACGACACCGCCAACATCACCATCCCGGAGATCAAAGCCCGGCTGCGCCGGCTGCGGGGGGTAGATCTGGTCATCATTGATTATCTTCAGCTCATGCATTCTTCCCGGCGAATTGATAACCGGGTTCAGGAAATCTCCGAGATCACCCGAAATCTGAAGATCATGGCCAAGGAGCTGCACATTCCAATCATCACCCTGTCACAGTTATCCCGTGCCAGCGAGCAGCGGGCCGACCACGAGCCGCAGCTTTCCGACCTGCGGGATTCGGGCTCTATCGAGCAGGATGCGGACATCGTGCTGTTTTTGTACCGGGAAGGGTATTACGAAAGCACCAAGGGAGCAAGGGGCAGCAGCCAGGATTCGGTTGACATGAACAGCGGCCAATGCATAATCGCCAAAAACCGTCATGGAGAGACCCGTTCCGTCCCCCTGCATTGGGAAGGGGAATATATGCGCTTTACCTCTCAGGAGTTCGGTCATGGAACATAAAGTGGAGCGTTTTATGAAAGAAAACCGGATGCTGTCTCCGGGCGATCCGGTTTTGGTAGGGCTTTCGGGCGGCGCAGATTCAGTGGCACTGCTGTTCTGTCTGCTGCTGCTCCAAAAGACGTGGGACCTAAAGGTCTATGCCTGCCATGTGAACCATCTGATCCGGGGAGAAGAGGCCGACCGAGACGAGGCGTTTGTCCGCACGCTCTGCGGGCAGCAGGGAGTGCCGCTGAAGGTGCTGCGGGCCGATGTGCCGGCGCTTTCCCGGCAGCGGCATGAAAGCATGGAAACCATCGGGCGGGAGATCCGCTATGCGTTTTTTCAGCAAACGGCAGAGCCGCTTCATGCTAAGATCGCCACCGCTCACACAGCCTCGGATAATGTAGAGACCGTTCTGTACAACCTGACAAGGGGAACAGGTTTACACGGGATGTGCGGCATTCCGCCTGTCCGGGGGAATATTATCCGTCCGCTGATTGAATGCAGCCGGGAGGAAATTGAAACCTTCTGCCGGGAGCACCATCTTTCCTATGTGGAGGACAGCACCAACTTTTCAAACGATTACACCAGAAATCGCATTCGCCATGAGGTCGTATCCCAATTAAAACGCATCAATCCCGCTTTGGAGTCCACAGTGGCTCAAATGACCCGGCATATGAGGTGTACAGCCGATTACCTTTACAGTGAAGCCTTTCGGCTGCTTTGCGGAGCGAAGGAGCCGGGAGGCTATCAAGCAAATACCCTTACATCCGCCGATCCTGCCTTGTTTGCTGAGGCGGTCCGGATGCTTTGCTGTCAGCAGGGCGTGATCCCCGAAGCCCGGCATATTCAATTGTGCCGGCAGATCTGTCAGACAGGGGGGGCCGTGCAGATCGGGAAAGGTGTTTCCGCTGTCTGTTCACAGGGGCTTTTCAGGGTCATTCAGGAGCGGCCGCCGGAAGGGGAGGTGTTCCTTCCGATTTCCGGGCAGGCACTTGCTGCGGGCTGTACCTTTGTGATAGGAACTAAAAAAATATCATTTGAAAGAAGAAAACTATCGGATACTGACAACAGCAAAAAAAATCCGAAATATCTCTTTCAATCTGTGCTGAATTATGATACAATACCTATGGTTTCCCTGTCTTCCGATGAGCCGGCGCTGGTGCTGAGGACCCGTCGGCCGGACGATACGTTTCAGCCTCCCCGCAGCCGGATCCATAAAAAACTGCGCCGCCTGATGATGGAAAAAAAGATTCCGTCGGAGCGCCGGCCTTCCGTGCTGCTGCTGGCGCATGGATCGGAGGTACTCTGGGGAGAATATATAGGCAGCTCCGACCGCTGTGCGGTTACGGAAACAACGGAAAACCTGCTGCTGGTCACAGTGGAGGAAGCGGTTTCTTCTTCCTGACCGGTACAGTCCTGAGGAAAGGAACGGGATTTGGATGGAACAGGCAATCGAAAGCGTTTTATTCAGCGAAGAGCAGCTCTCTCAGATCACCGGGCGTCTAGCCGAGGCCATCAATGCGGCATATGCCGGGCGCACAGTGGTTGTCGTCGGTGTGCTGAAGGGGAGCTTCATCTTTCTGGCCGATTTGTTCCGGCGCCTGACGATGCCGTGTGAATTGGATTTTATGGCTGCCTCAAGCTACGGCAATCAGACGACTTCCACCGGTTTTCTGAATATCACCAAGGATCTCACCGCCGATATTGCAGGAAAAGACGTTCTTCTTGTAGAGGATATTGTCGACACCGGAAACACCCTTTCCTACATAAAGGAATATCTTCTCACAAAAGGTCCTGAATCCGTTCGCATCTGCACGCTGTTTGACAAACCTTCCCGGCGCAAAAAGAGTATCACAGTCGAATATGTCGGAGCAGAGATCGAAGATCTTTTCATAGTGGGCTACGGTCTGGATTTTGCGGAGCACTACCGGAATCTTCCGTATGTAGGCATTCTGAAGCCTGAAATATACCAATCATGAAGGAGTGTTGATGTTTGGACAACAAGAAAACAATCAGAAATCTGATCATCTATCTGGGTATTCCCATTCTGCTGCTGATCATTGTGGCTGCCTTTTTTACCATGAAGCCCAAGGAGGAACATACCACCTCTGAGATCATCTATCTCTTCAAGGAAAACAAGGTCAAGGAATACACGCTTGATTTCGGTTCAGGAGAATTGACGATCATCAAGACAGACGATTCCAAGATCTCCACCGAAGTAGCCAGCATCAGCCTGTTCATTGAAGCCATTGAGCCGTATGTGGAGGATTACAATGCCAAAAACGATGTGCCCATGACATTTACCTGGAAGCAGGCGGTCGACAACACGCTGCTGCTGACGCTGCTGCCCAACGTGATCCTGATCATCGTGCTGGTGGTCGTATGGGTGTATGTGATGAAGCGGTTTTCCGGAAGTTTCGGAGATGCCGGCAAATCCATGAGTTTCGGCAAAGCCAAGATCAAGAATATGAGCGACGAAAAGCGCAAAACCACCTTTGCGGACGTGGCCGGTGCCGATGAAGAAAAGGAAGAGCTGGAAGAGATCGTTGAGTTCCTGAAGAACCCGAAAAAGTTCAACGACCTGGGCGCCCGCATTCCTAAAGGCGTGCTTCTTGTCGGCCCTCCCGGCACGGGCAAGACCCTTCTGGCCCGGGCGGTCGCCGGAGAAGCGGGGGTACCGTTTTTCTCTATTTCCGGTTCCGATTTTGTAGAAATGTTTGTCGGCGTGGGTGCTTCCCGTGTCCGTGACCTGTTCGAGCAGGCCAAGAAAAACTCTCCCTGCATTATTTTCATTGACGAAATTGACGCGGTCGGCCGTCAAAGAGGCGCCGGTTTAGGCGGCGGCCACGATGAACGGGAACAGACCCTCAACCAGCTCCTTGTAGAAATGGATGGCTTCGGTGCGAATGAAGGCGTCATCATGATCGCCGCCACCAACCGTCCGGATATTCTGGACCCCGCCCTCATGCGTCCCGGCCGTTTCGACCGTCAGGTAATCGTTGGCCGTCCGGACATCAAAGGACGGGAAGAGATCCTGAAGGTCCATGCCAAAGGCAAGCCGCTGGCTCCCGACGTGGTGCTTCGCACGATCGCCAAATCCACCGCCGGCTTCACCGGAGCCGATCTGGAAAACCTTCTGAACGAAGCGGCGCTGCTGGCGGCCCGGCGAAACCAGAAAGCCATCACGATGACCGAAGTGGAAGAAGCGACTATCAAAGTGGTGGTCGGCACGGAAAAGAAGTCCCGTGTCATGTCGGAAAAGGAAAAGAAGCTGACCGCCTATCACGAGGCCGGTCATGCCATCGCCACCTATTTTTGTCCCACACAGGATCCGGTGCATCAGATCTCCATCATTCCCCGGGGCATGGCGGGCGGCTTTACAATGTCGCTGCCCACGGAGGACCGTTCCTATCGGTCCCGCCGGGAAATGCTCGAAGAGATCGTGGTCCTGCTCGGCGGCCGTGTGGCGGAGGCGCTGATTTTAGAGGATATTTCCACCGGAGCCTCCAATGACATCGAGCGGGCCACCAATCTGGTCTTCTCCATGATCACCAAATACGGCATGAGCGAAAAATTAGGCCCCATCACCTACGGTTCTTCGGACGGGGAGATATTCCTTGGAAAGGAATTCGGTCATAACAAGACCTATTCCGAGCGCACAGCCTCCCTGATCGATGCAGAGATCAAAGACTATATCACGCAGGGATATGCGAAAACCGAAGAGATCCTGAAAGCTCATCTGCCGGAGCTGCATCGGGTGGCTCAATTCCTGTTCGAGCAGGAGAAAATGAGCGGAGAGCAGTTTATCTGTGCGATGGAAAACAAGCCGATCCCGGTCGAAACAGATGAAGACGAAGAGGAAGGGCCGGCTGTTTCTCCCGAAGCAGCAGAAGCCGATCCGAGAAACGAATGAATGAAACTGTCAAGGAGTGCGCCAAGCACTCCTTGAATTGTCCGTGGGAGGATAGAGAAAGCGTATGCCATAT
>CACYCG010000127.1 GCA_902772855.1 uncultured Ruminococcus sp. | reverse complement strand
TTGGGGGTTTCGCGCTCTGCGGAGCGCGCCCAGAGACGCTGTCTCTGGACTCTGCCAGCCTTTGAAAAGGCTGGACCGAAACTTTGCCCTCCTTTGCAAGACTTTTGGCATCTTCTTTAGGTGCAAGCCCCGGAAGGGGGTCCGGGGGAGAATCCCCCGGCTACGGGGTGCAGCGCCGCCGCTGCCTGCCTTGACAGGGGGAGGGGAAAGTGGTATGATAAAAAATGGCCGGAAAACGGCCTGGGTGCTTTTGGCATGGGTAAAAAAGCCAGATGGTAATCAGAAAAAGAAAGGATGCCGCCTATATGCTGCTTGACAGATTTTTGCCCCGCATTGAGTTTGACTCTTACGAAGACTTTCGGAAAAACTATCGGGTGAACGTCCCCGATGATTTCAACTTCGGCTTTGATATTGTGGATGAATGGGCTCGTCTGGAACCCGAAAAGAAAGCGCTGGTGTGGTGTGACGACCACGGCGAAGAAAAGATCTTCACGTTTCAGGACATCAGCAGGCTTTCCAATAAAACCGCCAACTATTTCCGTTCTCTCGGCATTCGGAAAGGCAGCGTGGTGCTGATGATCCTGCGCCGCCGCTGGGAATACTGGATCTGCGCCACCGCTTTGCATAAGATCGGCGCCGTGCTCATCCCGGCCACTTTGCAGCTTACCAAAAAAGATATTGCCTACCGTGTGAATGCCGCAAAGGTCTGCACGCTGATCTGCATCAATGACGATTTCGTGATTGGTCAGTCGGAAGCGGCCCTGCCGGATTCCCCCACCATCAAAAACCTCATCGTTGTCGGCTCCCGCCGGGAAGGCTGGCGCTATTTTGAGGAGGAGATCGAACCTTTCTCCGACTCCTTCCCCCGCCCCGCCGGAGAAGAGGCGACCACGAAAAACGATGTCATGAACGTCTATTTCACCTCCGGCACCACCGGAATGCCGAAGATGATCCAGCATTGTTTCGCTCACCCCCTCGGGCATATCGTCACAGCAAAATACTGGCATCAGGTGCAGGAGAATAAACTGCATATGAGCGTGACCGATTCCGGCTGGGCGAAGTTCGGCTGGGGAAAGATTTACGGTCAGTGGATCTGCGGCGCTCCGGTGTTCGCTTATGATATGGATAAATTCGTTCCCGCCAAACTGCTGGAAAAAATGGCCGCTTATAAGATCACGACCTTCTGCGCTCCCCCGACCATGTACCGTTTTATGCTGCTGGAAGACGTCGCCAGCTACGACCTTTCCTCCATTCAGCATTGGACCACGGCCGGAGAGCCGCTGAACCCGGAAGTCAATAACAAATGGTTCCGTTTTACGGGCCATAATATTTACCAGGGCTTCGGCCAGACAGAAACCACGGTTCTGATGGCGGATTTTCAGTGGGACGACATCAAGATCGGGTCCACCGGAAAGCTCAGCCCCCTGTATGACATCCGCCTGCTGGATGCGGACGGAAACGAAGTCGGGCAGGGGGAGGAAGGCTCCATCTGCGTTATGGACGTCCGCAGCCATCCCCCGGTCGGTCTGTTTTCCGGGTATTACCTCAATCCGGATATGACGGATGAAAAGCTCCACGGAGATTATTACGACACCTGCGACATGGCCTGGCAGGACAGCGAGGGTTATTACTGGTTTGTCGGAAGAAACGACGACGTCATCAAATGCTCCGGCTACCGCATCGGGCCGTTTGAGGTGGAAAGCGCCATGCTCGAACATGACGCCGTGGTGGAATGCGCCATCACCGGCGCCCCGGATCCCGTCCGGGGGCAGGTGGTCAAAGCAACAGTGGTGCTCAAAAAAGGCTATGAGCCGAGCGAGGCCCTTGTCAAAGAGCTTCAGGAGCACGTCAAGCATTCCACAGCGCCGTATAAATACCCCCGGATCATCGAATTTGTCGATGAGCTTCCGAAAACCATCAGCGGAAAGATCAAGCGTGCCCAGATCCGCCACGAAGACGAAGAGGCGGTGCGGGTAAAAGACGCTCCCCTGCCTGCACCGGCTGAAAACGCCTGATGCTCCCCCAAAAACAATAAGAAGCGGCGGCCCCGGAACGAAACCGGGACCGCCGCTTTTGCTTCGTATTCGTCGGCAAGTGATGCCTGTCAGGTAGCTTCTGCCGGGGCAGGAGGGATATCTTCCGGGTCCGGCGGGCAGGGGGGCACATCAAACAGTCCTTCCTCCATCATATCGAGCAGGTACTGCACGATCGTCCCGTTGAGCTGTGTGCCGGACACTCGCTTGAGCTCTTTTTCCACTTCGGACAGCGGAAGCTGTTTGCGGTAAGGACGGGTGGAGTACATGGCGTCAAAGGTATCTGCCACAGCGATGATCTGCGCCACCTCCGGGATCTCATCTCCCTTTTTGCCGCTCGGATAGCCTTTTCCGTCGATCCGTTCATGGTGGAACCCGGCGCCGAGGGCCAGCTCCGGCGCAATCGTGATCCCTTCTAAGATCTCAAAGCCTTTGGAAGAATGCGTTTTCATCACCGCAAACTCCTTATCGTTCAGGCGGGCGGGCTTGTTAAGGATCTGGTCGGGAACGCTGATCTTGCCGATGTCATGCAGCAGGGCGATGTTGTAGATCTGCTCCACTTCCTCAGGCTTTTTGCCCATTCGCTCGGCGATCATCCGGGCGTATTTGGCCACCCGGAAGGAATGACCGTTGGTGTAGGCATCTTTCATATCAATGCATTTTGCAAAAGCGCTGGTCATTTCATTGACCAGTTTTTTGTTTTCTTCCTGTTTTTTCAGCAGCACACGGGTTTTACGCAGGAAGAACAGGGACACCAGCAGCACCAGCAGCAGCAGCATTCCTACCCAGATCAGCACCTGAAAGAGGACGTTTTCATAGATCGCTTTTTCCTTCACGATGGTAATCACGATCTCTCCGTCCGGCTGACCGGTCATCGTGTTGAGGATCGAGAGGTGGAAGTAATAAGTCCCGCCTTTGAGATTGGTGTAGGTGACGCTTTTCATATCCTGTTTTTTCACCAGCACCGGCTCATCGTCAAACCCTTCGAGATAATAGCTCAGATAGGGATTGTTCAGCGAATAGGTAAAGGCGTTGGCAAAAATGCTCAGACGCTTGCAATCGGAGGGGATCACAATGGGTTCCCCCGGAACGGTCGGAATCGTTTTTTCATCCGCTGTCACCGTGGGGACCGCCAGACGGATGGTATTGAGGCTTTCTACCTTTGCGTTGATATTGACCGAAGCCACCCCAACGGAGGCAGAAATGTACAATTCTCCGTCCGGGCTGATCCAACTGTAGGAATTGGCAGTCGGGGTGCCGGGCAGCCCGCATTTGGTGTCATACAGGGTGTAATCGATGCGCTCATCTTTCAGGACGTCATCTCGTTTGACCACATAAATGCCGTTGCTGCTGAGCACCCAGATGCGTCCGTTGGTGTCGAAAAACAGGTCGAAGTTATTGGAATACGGGAAGTTCTTGATGGTTGTAATGGTATCGTTTTCATAATAAGCCAGCGAATTGCTGGTGACGATCCAGTAGCGTTCTTCCCCTTCCTCCTTTTTGATCCGCAGAATGACTTCCGAACGCAGGCCGTCATCAATGCCCAGCCGGGAGATCTTGGTGCCGTCGAGGACATAAATGCCGTCGCCGTCGCTTCCCATGAAAATCCGCCCATCGGAGGCTTCTTCAATGCTGAGGATCTCCAGATTGGAGATACCGTTGCAGCTGTTGTAGGTGGCGGTGACCTTTTCGTTTTTCAGCGTACACATCCCGCCTCCCGTAGCCACGGCGAGGGAGCCGTTGGAAAGGAACTTCACCATTCTTACCTTGTTGGAAGGCAGACCGTCCGTTTCGTTAAAGCAGCGGCAGGTATCGGTTTCCGGGTCATACCGCACCAGACCGGTCTGTCCGTAGGAGCAAAACCAGAGGTACTTGCTTCCGTCATATTGAATGCAGCGGATGCGAACGCCCTTGAGCAGTTCCGCAGCGGCATTGGTTTTGGAATGATAGAGCTTATTGTACACGAACAAGCCCTTATCGGTCGCCACATACAGGTCGGTGCCGTAGCGGCAGGTGGAGTTGACGACCATCGGGTCGGCTTTGGCCTTTTCAGACAGGTCGGAAAACCGTGTCTCCACAATTTTGAGAAGCCCCTGCCGGGAAGAAGTGAACCAAATGTTTCCTTCATAATCCAGCAGCATATTTTCCACGGAATCATCCATCGGAATATCGCTCAGCATTTCAAAGGAGAAGTCTTTTTCAAAAAAACCCACTCCCTTATCGCTGCAGACCCAGAGTTTACCGTTTACATAAGAAAGCTGATTTACCGAATGGAAGGGTTCCACCGAATACTCCTTTTTTTCCACAAAGGTCGTTCCGAGCGTTCCGTACAGCACCTGAGAAGTGTTGGTGCCCAGAAAAACGCAGTCTTCGTGCTCGGGGTCGGGTGTCAGGCTGTATATTATATGTTCTCCGAAAACCGAAGAGCTGTAAAAGCCGGTAATGCGGGTATGGCTGACCGTAAACACCGCTCCGGCCTGCGTCACGCCGTAAATGACATTGTCGTCCCCTTTGGACAGATGGCGGATGTATTCCTTATTGACCTGTGGTTCATCAATGAGGAAAAGCCTCCCCGCCGGGTTGA
This sequence comes from uncultured Ruminococcus sp., assembly GCA_902772855.1. GTDB lineage: Bacteria > Bacillota > Clostridia > Oscillospirales > Acutalibacteraceae > UBA1213. The sequence goes on along the minus strand of CACYCG010000127.1, from coordinate 836 downwards.
CGTAAGCCACGCCCATGGTGGTCCCGATGAGGATATTCCCTTCCTCGTCTTCCTGAATGCAGCGAACAGAGGAGGAGCGCAGGCCGTCTTCCCGGCCGTAGAATGTGAACTCTCCGCCTTCATAGCAGGCAACGCCGTTGTCGTTGGTGCCGATCCAGATGCGGTCTTTGGAATCCACGAACAGGCTGACCACGCTGGAAATGCCGGTGGAAGAAGGATAGCGGTAAAACTCGTTCCCGTCATAGCGCACCAGTCCGCTGTAGCTTCCCACCCAGATCAGCCCGTTGGAGGACTGTACTACCGCATTAGATTCGGAGGTTGGCAGTCCGTTGGAATTGTTGTACAAGACAGAGGTATAGGTTTTTTGATCGAGCTCGTTGATATCTATGGCCGATGCCTTTCCGGAAAACCCGAAAGCACTCACCATCAGTATCCCGAAAAACAGGCTCAGAAAAACCAGCACTCGGAAGGGCAGTACGTTTTGGGCAGTTTTCACTGGCAATTCCTCCTCTTTGCATGATATCTATAGTATACTGTTTTTTTCTTCCTTTTGCAAGATGCACTCCAGCCTCATTATCGCCGGAAACCGGCTGACTGAAGACAGAAACGCCGCATCCCAAGGGCACTTCCGCTGGGCGCCTTCGGCAGAGGTCTCCACCGGAGACCCGCACCTCTGGACTCTGCCACCTTTTGAAAAAGGTGGACGGAAACTTTCCCTCCTTTGCAAGACTATTAACAGAAGAAGACGGCTGACAATCCCGGGGTCCAGCGCCGCCGCTGGTTTGAAAAGGGTGGACGGAAACTTTGCTTTCCTTTGCAAGACTTTTGGCGTCTTC
>CACYCG010000126.1 GCA_902772855.1 uncultured Ruminococcus sp. | reverse complement strand
AGGTTTTTCTATGCCAACGTGGTTAAAAGATGCAGTTTTTTATGAAATCTACCCGCAGACCTACTGCGACAGCAACAAAGATGGGATTGGCGATCTGCCCGGGATCATCTCCAGACTGGATTACGTCAGAAGCATTGGCTGCAACGCCATCTGGCTGAATCCGATTTTCGACTCTCCGTTCATGGATGCCGGCTACGATGTGCGGGATTACTGCAAAGTGGCAGAGCGCTACGGCACCTACGAAGACGCCGTGCGCCTGTTTGAAGAAGCCCACAAACGGGGAATCAAGATTCTCCTCGATCTGGTCCCCGGTCACACCTCCGATCAGAACGAATGGTTCCTGCAAAGCCGCCTTCATGAGAAAAACGAATACAGCGGCCGCTACATCTGGACCGACAGCGTGTGGGAAGCCCCGCCCCAGTACCGCCTGCTCTGCGGCGTTTCTCCCCGTGACGGAAATTATCTGGTCAATTTCTTCAGTTCCCAGCCGGCCCTGAATTACGGGTTTAATGAGATCACCCATCCCGCCTGGCAAAAAAGACCGGAAGACCCGGATTGTCAGGCAACAGTAGAAGCTCTGAAAAACATCATGCGCTTCTGGCTGGATGCCGGGTGCGACGGGTTCCGTGTCGATATGGCGGATTCTCTGGTCAAGAACGAAGACGGAGAAAAACCGGAAACCTGCAAGATCTGGCGGGGCATTCGTGCCATGCTCGACCGTGATTACCCCGAAGCGGCTCTGGTTTCCGAATGGTGCAATCCGAAAGTCGCCATCGGCGCCGGGTTCCACTGTGACTTTTACCTCGACCACGACACCAACGGCTACCGCATTCTGTTCCGCCACAAGGACCGCACCACCGGAGAATGCCGGGCCGTTTTCGGCAAAAACGGAAAAGGCGACATCACCCGCTTTTTGGATGAATACCTGGACGACCTGAAGGGAACAGAAGGAAAGGGCTATATCAGCTTCATCACCTGCAACCACGATACCCCCAGAATGACAAAGATGTTCACTCCCGAAGAAGCCCGCCTGGCTTATTCCTTTATTTTCCTGATGCCGGGCGTTCCCTTCCTGTATTACGGCGATGAGATCGGGATGCGCTTTATCGACGGTCTCCCCAGCAAGGAAGGCGGTTTCAGCCGGACAGGGACCCGCACCCCCATGCAGTGGGACAACAGCCCGAACCACGGCTTTTCTTCCGCCGACGCAAAAAATCTGTATCTTCCCGTAGACACCTCCTCCGATGCTCCCACCGTAGATCAGGCGCGGCAGGACCCGAATTCTATCCTGAACACGCTGCGCCGGGTGATCGCTCTGCGCCATGAACATCCGGATCTGCAGGCGGACGGTCCTTTTGAAGTGATCTACGCCGTCAAGGAACAATATCCGTTTGTTTTCAAACGGGGCTCCTTCCTCATCGCCGTCAACCCGACCGATCAGACACAAAAAGCGCCTTTTGCCTTTACCGGAGAAACCGTTTTTGAACTTGGCTCCCATCGTCAGGAAGGCAGCTACCTTTTCATGGAGCCTCAGAGTATGCTCTTGATGAAGATAAAGGAGTCCTGACAAAAACACCCTTTTTCTTAGCCCCTTACGGATCGCCTTTTCATCAGGCAGTCAGTTTGAAAAGCTGATAACTTTACATATCATGCAGTGCTAAAAACAGCCTCACGGTTTCATCAAAAAACCGTGAGGCTGTTTCCTTTACACCTTATTTTTCAGTATGAATATCGTGGACCCTTGATTCATTCCCAGAATTTTCCTCTCCAGCCGGGGGTGCTTATAGTTTCTCACCATATTCATCAGTGCCGTCCCGCCGTGATATCCATGAATCACCGTCAGTTCCCGCACATCTTTTGAAAGCGTTTTCATAGTGCTGTCGAGCACCGCTTTGGCTTGAGCGGCTGTATAGCCGTGCAGATCAATTTCTGAAAAATAACTCATTTCTTACTTCCTTTCTGTCCGGAACGTATTCTCTTTTTTGATGATACTGCTTCCTTTGGCAGAAATCAACCCCCTTCCGCTCCCATGGAAATCAATTTTCAAAATAGAAATAACAACGTCACTGGCCGCTGGGGACGGCTAAAGACAAGGAAAGAGACCCGGCAGAAGGGGGCGCCCCCTGCAAAGGGATTGCGAAAAGGCAGACGAAAACTTGCACCTGTTTTCTTTTCAAACATAATTGATTTCTTTTTCCGCTCAGTATTCCTATTTACTTTTCTGCTTTTATATGGTAAAATGTCATTGTGTTAAAATATGAATCGCCCGGAACGGCCGAAAAGATCTCCGGGCAGTAGGAGGAGGAAGACTATGAATCCGAAAATCAAAAACGACAATACTGATATTCTCTTCCAGGCGATCCTCAGCCTGAAAACCGTTGATGAATGCTATTCTTTTTTTGATGATTTATGCACGGTTCCGGAAATCAAAGCGATGGCCCAGCGGTATGTAGTAGCGCTGATGCTCAGCCAGGGGGAAAAATATAATGAGATCGTGGCCAATACCGGGGCCAGCACCGCTACGATCAGCCGGGTCAACCGTTCACTGAATTACGGCAGTGACGGCTATGCCCTGACGTTCGGACGGTTGTCTTCTGAAAAGCCGGAGGGATCCGGAGAATGAGCTATTCGGTATTTGCCCGATATTACGACCGCCTGACAGAAAACGCTGATTACCCCACACGCGCCGATTATCTCCTGCGCCTGATGGAGCGCCACCATCACGAACCGGGCGAAACCCTTGATCTGGCCTGCGGCACCGGCACACTGACCCTGCTGCTGAAAGAACGGGGCGTGGATATTTTCGGAGCGGATGCTTCGGTGGAAATGCTTTCGGAAGCGGCGGACAAGGCAGGGGAGGGAACGCTGTTTATTTGCCAGCCGATGGAAAAACTCTGCCTTCCCGCTCCGGTCGATACCTGCCTTTGTACGCTGGACAGTCTCAACCACATCACTTCCCGGGAGCGCCTGATACAGGTTTTCTGCCGCATTTTCGAATCCCTGAAACCGGATGGCCTTTTGATTTTTGACGTCAATACCATCTACAAGCACCGGGAAATATTGGGCGATCATTGTTATCTTTATGATTTTGATGAGGTATTCTGCGCCTGGCAGAACAATTACCAGCCCCGGACCCACAAGGTCATCATCACCCTCGACTTTTTTGAGCCGCAAGGAAAAGGACTTTACAGGCGAAGCAGCGAACAATTCTCCGAGAGGGCCTATTCGCATGAAGAAATCGACTCTTTTCTCTGCGCTGCCGGACTGGAAATTGAAAGCATTTACGCTGATCTGACCTTTGAACCGCCTCAGGCGGACACCGACCGGGAAATCTATGTAGTAAGGAAGATGCACCATGAGCCATGATCATATCATCAGATGTATAACCTCCGACGGAGCCGTCGTGATCACTGCGGCCGACACGACCGAAATTGTACATACAGCCGCCCGCATCCACCGCACCTCCCCGGTAGCGACGGCAGCGCTCGGCCGTTTGCTGACCGGCGCCTCCCTGATGGGGATCCAGTTAAAACACAAAGATGCCTCCATCACCCTGCAAATCCGCACGAGCGACGGAACTCTCGATTCGGTGGTCGCTGTCAGCGACAGCATGGGAAACGTGCGGGGCTATGTGAACAACCCCGATTGTCCCACCACCTACCATGAAAACGGCAAACTCAACGTTGGAAAAGCTGTCGGAAAAGACGGTGTTCTCAGCGTCTTGCGGGATTTTGGCTCCGGCGACCCCTATAACGGCATGGTCCCCTTGATTTCCGGAGAAATTGCCGAAGACATCACCAGCTATTTTGCGTCCAGCGAACAGATCCCCACCGTCTGCGCCCTGGGTGTCCTGCTTGACAAAGAAACCCATCAGGTGCTTCTTTCCGGGGGTTTTTTGCTGCAGCTTTTGCCGGGCGCAGACAGCTCCACTATCGAAACGATTGAAAAAAATATCTCTTCCCTCGAACCCGTCACCACCATGCTGGCCAAGGGCTATGATATTCAAAAAATCTGTGAAACTGCTTTAGCGGGTTTTGAAGTGGAAGTGCTGGACGAAAGCCCCATTGAATATCGCTGCAATTGCAGCCGCCAAAAGGTTGAAAACGCTTTTCTGATGATGAGCGATGAAGACATTCGCTCCAGCGCCGAAGAATCGGGCCACGCAGAAGCCTTTTGTCATTTTTGCCGGAAGATCTATCGTTTTTCCAAAACGGAGCTGGAAGCCCTGATCGAGCAAAAGCATTCCTCAGAGTGATTGTCTCACTTCGTCCGCTTGGCATCTGCCGCTGAGAGCAGGCGTTTGCGGACGGTTTCGATGGAATACCGTTCTCCCTCGGTGGCGCACACCTTTGGGATCCACTGCGCCGCTTCTTCCCGGTCATATAATTCATACAAACCGGACAGCACATACAAGAGATCCATCTCAAGCGGAAGCAGTTTCTTCCACTTTTCCGGGAAATCCGGATAATAACGAGTCAGAACCCAGCCCGGTGTGGAAACGAGCGGTTTGCTGATGGTAAAAACCGGCGTAGCCGGAGCCGTTGGCAGCGGACGCTTGATTCGGACGGGAGCCACCAGCAGGTCGCAGGGGGCTATTCTGCTGCAGGAATTGCTGACAATGAAAGAGGTTCCTTTTTCTTCCAGCAGTTTATCGGATTCGTTTTCATAATATCTTGGCTGTTCAGTGATCACCTTTACATTTGAAGTATAAGCCAGCAATTCTCCCGCAAAGTCGGCGTGTTCTGCCATCGGGTCATAAAAAGAAATGGTCAATTCCCTGCTGTATTCCCCCAGCTCCTTCAGCACTTCCTGTACAAAGTTTTTCAGCAGGCAGGTGTTCAGTTTCAGCCCCTCAAAGCGCTTCAGAGAGGAATCCTTCAAAGAAAGTCCTTTCTCACAGAGAATGACCGGTTCTTCTGCATTCATTTGTTTTTCAATCAGATCCAGCCGCACCGGCGGATGGCGCTGGATATAACGAATGATTCGCAGTCGTATATCCTCCGCCTGCCGGATCTCCGTTTCCAGCCGGAACGGATGCAGCCAGAAAGCAATTTTCTCCGGGAGAGAAGAGGGTTTTTCTGTTTTTATGGTTACGATCGTCATCAAAGCCGCTCACCGCATTTCTGAAGAGTCTTTGCTTACCTATACGTTTTTTCTCCCTGCCATAGAACTGCCCCCGGAGTGATTTGTCAACACATCACTCCGGGGGCTTTCGAGACAGCATGAAGCAGTCGCCTTCTGCTGCCTTAGTTCTGGATCAGACTGGCCGTATTATCGGCGGTTTTTTCGCCGAAATCTTCCACTTTGCTCGCAGTGCTTTCCACAAAGCTGGCCGTATCTTCAACGGCTTCGGACATACCGTCTCCGATTCTTTCGGCGGTGCTGACGGTACCGCTCACCACTTCGGAAAGAAGGCTTCCGCTTTCTTCCACTTTGGGCTGACTGTCTTCCGGGTCGCCGATAATGCCGTTTTTATCCGTCACCTCACCGGGATGGCTGTCCTCTTCCCGGAGGCCATCGCTGGGGACCGGGTACAGTTCCGGAGCGGATGCCTGCGGAAGCCCCTGCGTATTGGTCTTGCACCCGGCTCCCAGTGACAGGCAAGCCGCTGCACAGCCGATCAGAATCGCTTTTTTCATAGTCATTTCATACCACCTCTTCCTGCTTGGATTTCATTTCTATTATGAGCCATTCTGTGGTTTTTATACATTTGTTTCCGCAAACCCTTTTTCGGCGGTCATCCTTCCTTGTTTTTTCGTCACCCGATACAAAAATCACCCGAAATAAACCGTTTTTTTGTATGATCATTGACTTTCTTTTCAAATCGTTCTATAATGATACCAAGCATTTGAGATGGGGGAGTGACTATGCCAAATACCATTATTACGATTGCCCGAAGCTACGGAAGCGGCGGGAGAGCTATCGGAAAACTGCTTTCCGAAAATATGAAGATTGATTATTATGACCGCAACCTGATCTATTTGGCTTCTGATAAAAGCGGAGTAGACGCCCGTTTATTTTCCGAGCATGACGAAACCATCCGGAAAACGCTTTTTGAGCGGCTGGGCGGTTTTTCTTCCAAAAACATTCCTCCCGAAAGCCGGCAATTCAGCTCCAGAGAAAACATTTTCCGCTATCAATCCAAAATCATTCGGGAATTAGCGGACAGCGGGGACTGTGTGATCATCGGGCGCTGTGCCAGCCACACTTTGAAAGACAGCGGTCACCGGCTGGTGCGGGTGTTTATCTGGGCGCCTGCGGACGTCTGTGTGCAGAATGTCATGAAAAAGTTTTCCATTTCGGAAGAAGAAGCGAAGAAAACGATTCGGGACATCAATAAGCACCGCTCTGAATACTTCAAGTATTACACGGGCATGGAATGGACCGATGCCCGCAATTACGATTTGTGCATCAATTCAGCACAGTATGAGGCCGACACGGCTGTGCGGATGATCCGCACGCTGGCCGAATTTACCGCTTCCCTTTGAATCTATCTCATTCCGTTTCCTTTCCTGCAAACAGCCTTGTTGATGATTCAGCAAGGCTGTTTGCGGTAGAACAGCAAAGGAGGACTATCCTGTGAAAAAACGCCCGATCGCAGTGCTGCTGCTGATTGTTCTGTTCGCTGCCGGTTGCCAAAGAAATGCCTCTGTTCCGGACAGTCTTTCCACAGAGGCTTCTGCTTCTCTTGTGGAAAGCGTTCTGGAAGGCTCTTCAGCCTCTGACAGCCCGGCGTCATCGGGTGCCGACCTTTTTGATTTCACTTCTTATGAAGACGAAGACCTTTTTGACATTTTTCCCGTAGAACACCCGGAAAGCCTTGCAGCGGTCTGCAAAACCTATCAGTTCCTGTACCGATCCGATGGCTATGCCGTACAGGGATACATTTCCATTCCCATTTCCGCTATAGAAGCACAGATTCCGTGGAAATGTGTTCTTCTGAACCGGGGCGGCAACGCCCATGTGGGGTATTTAACACAGAACAGCACCGCTGCTTTGTGCGCTTCCACCAACCGGATCGTGGTGGCCTCCCAATACAGAGGGTCCGATGGTTCGGAAGGAAAGGACGAATTCGGCGGAAACGATGTGCACGATGTTCTTACCCTCGTAAACCTCTGCGACAAGCGCTTCCGGTTTGTCGATATGGAGGACTTTTGCGCGATCGGCATTTCAAGAGGAGGCATGATGACCTATTTGGCCGCCCGCAGCGATGCACGGATCAAGCTCATCGTTTCCGCCAGCGGAGCGAGCGACCTGACAGAGCTGTATGAAAAGCGGGATGATATGAAAGAGTTGCTGGTGGAATGCATCGGCT
>CACYCG010000125.1 GCA_902772855.1 uncultured Ruminococcus sp. | reverse complement strand
CGAAAACCCGGAAAACCCGGAAACAGGGCAGCAAAAGAACAGGATCCTTTTTTCCGGCGTTTGATTATGGCAAAAATTATCCACCGAAATAAAAACTTTTATTGACTTTTCCCGTGCTGCGTGCTACAATCGAAATGGAAAACTTTGTCACAAAACGTCTGCGGCGTTTTGAAAGAGTCTGTTCTTCCAGAACCAATAAAGACAGCAGCAAAAAGGAGGAGATCAACCATGAAGTCCAGCGCCAACATTCCGGCCCTGCGCGTGCCCGACGAAAAAGCAATCAGCCTCGGCAGCGGCGGTGTCTACCTGATCGATTGACCCATGCAGAAATGTATCGAAACAGATTAAACAAAAGGAGGTCAGTTACTATGATGAGAGATCCGAAATTTGATGGACCGGGCCTTTACAGGATAGTTATTGATAAAGCAACCGGAGAAGAACTTTTCCGTACCCGGATCGGTGGATGGGACGACGATGAGGACGAATGGGACGATAAGGACGAATGGGACGATGACTTTGAGGATCTATTGGACGAGCTGTTGTTTGAATTGGGAGAAGACGACGAGGAATAAACTCATGTCAGAAGGAGGACAAAGATAATGGATTTTGATGTGGAAAAGCTGACGGAACAAGCGGAAAACGGGGACGTGGAAGCCATGAAAAAGGTGGCCGCTTTGTATTACCGCGGAGAAAGCGGCGTCCCGCAGGATTATGAAAAAGCGTTTTTCTGGTTCCAAAGAGCAGCGGAAAAAGAGGATGCGGGCGCCCAATGCGTTGTAGCGATGCTGTATCAGATAGGGCGGGGAACAGAGAATGATTTTGAAAAAGCGCTGTACTGGATGGAAAAAGCCGATGAAAACGGAGAAGAGGACGCCCGGGAAAAGATAGAAGGTCTGAAAGAGCTTAGCGAGCTTCAGAAGCAGGCGAATCAGGGCGACGGGACAGCCTGCGCTGCTTTGGCGGAGAAACTGATGGCGTTCGGAGTGGAGCAAGGCCAAAACGGTCAAAAACTGTTCCAGAAAAGCCTTGCCTACGCCCGAAAAGCGGAGGAAGAAAATGTTCCGCAAGCCTTTTGGGTGCTGGCACTGGCCTATGAAAAGGGCCGAGGCGTTCCGGTGGATACGGACAAGGCGATAGACTATTACGAAAAGGGCGCAAAGCTGGAAGATGCCGGCTGTCAGGATAGCCTTGGCTGCTATTATCTGCGGGGGGATCATCTGGAAAAGGACAAACAGAAGGGGTTTGAACTCATCAGAAGCGCCGCCGAACAGGGATACGGCCTTGGCATGAAGCATCTGGGCAACTGCTATCAGTTCGGCTGGGGCTGCATGGGCAATATGAAAACCTCTCTGGAATGGTATCGGAAAGCCAGCGAAGTGCTGGATGACCCGGAACTCCAGATGCGTGTCATGATCTTTGAAACCATGGCTGATGCCGACCCGGACTGGGATCAGGATTTTGAAGGAGAAGAAGACGACGAATAATCAGCAGCGCCGCTTCCGGCTGATCAGGCTGGGCAGCGGCGCTGTTTTTTCAGAAGCCGATTCCCTCGAATGGGTCCATATCGGGGAAATGGTCGTTTTTATAATTCATGAGCAGGAGCTGTATCTGCAGATCGCCGCCCTTCTGAGCATGGTCGATGGCGTACTGCACAAAATCCATGACGTTGTCCTTGGCAACAAACTTCCCGGAGGAGAGCAGCCCTTTGAGGACCTCATAGTTTTCCGTGTCGATAAAGAAGGTGAGAATGTCGGAAATGTTATCCCGAATAAAGGCTTGTGCTTCGCTCTGCCCGTCTTTCAGGAAAACCTGCGCAATAAACTGATAGCGGACCGCCGCCGGAAGCGGCGCAGAGTAGTTTTTTTCCTGCAGCATGGCCAAAACAGCCGAAGGGGGCGCTTTCCGCCAATCCCATAAAGTGTTGTCCACGGTATAGCCGAAAATGGTCAGGTGTTTCAAACAGCGGCATCCGTCGAAAACATATTGGCCGAAGTCTGTCACGCTGTCGGGAATCGTGCAGGAGGACAGGCTGACACAGTCTTGAAACGCATAATTCCCGATACGTCTCATACCGTCCGGAAGGCGGATAGTGGTCAGCGCTCTGCAGTTCTCAAAAGCGTACTTCTCAATTTCATTCAAGCTGTCCGGGAGCGTGATCTCTTTCAGCTTTCTGCATTTGACAAAGGCACCGCACCCGATCGTTTTCACGCCGTCCGGAAGCGAGATGGAAGTCAGGCCGGTGCAGCCTTCAAAGGTTCCTTTTTCAATGGTTTGTATCCCACGGCCCACCGTAACGGAGGCCATCGACTCACACCAGCCGAAAGCGTACTCCCCAAGACTGGTCACGCTGTCGGGAATGGTCATGGAAGTGAGCCTTTTACAGAAGTGAAACGCCCATGGCTGAATGGCGGTGACATTATCTCCGATAGTAACGGAGGTGAGATGTTCGCAGTCGAAAAACGCTCCTTTTCCGATGACGGAAACGCTGTCGGGAATCACAACGTCCGTCACGCCACGCTCTTTGCCGTATACAGTCAGCATTCCCTGCTTGATTTCAAATCCCATTGTTTCCCCTCCCAAAAACCATGCCGTCCCGTCTTCTCTGATAGTTGAACCGTATCATTCTCCCGTATTGTTTTCAGTATACCACGCTTACCTTTTCTTTTCAACCCACGCCAGCCAGCGTGACGCTGGACTCATATCCGGGGGAGTGCCCCCGGATCCCCCGTTCGGGGCATACAGTCAATGAAAACGCTAAAAGTCTTGCAAAAGAGAGCAAAGTTTCGGTCCAGCCTTTTCAAAGGCTGGCAGAGTCCAGAGACGGAGTCTCTGGTCGCGCTCCGCAGAGCGCGAAACACTT